>PLNZ01000099.1 GCA_003142915.1 Ignavibacteriales bacterium
TATTATTCGATTAAATTAGCATTTATGCAATTTACCGGCAGTGCCATTGTGGGATGAAATATTCGTAGTCAAATAACACCCAACAAAAAAATCAGGACCTCATTGCTGAATTCATCCCCGTAGTTTATCCAAAAGATCGTTCAATTGAATAATCTCTTCTTTTTTCAAAGTAGATAACTTGGCGTCTATCTCATCATCATATTTATCAAGCTGACTAAGAAGCCGGAGCCCTTTTTCGGTAATACATACATCAACATTTCTTCTATCGTTTGAGCATATGTTTCTATCAACTAAACCTTTTAGCCGGAGCTTTTCAACTATGCGTGACGCATCGGACATCTTATCAAGCATTCGTTCTTTGATAAGCTTTATTGTTGCAGGATTGGGCTGCTGTCCTCTCAATATTCTTAAAATATTATACTGCTGCATTGTTATTCCATAAGGTTTGAATAGCTTTACCTGGTAATCGACCAACCAATTGTAAGAAAAAATCACATTGACCGCTGCCTTATGATATTCATTTCTAAAATGCTTCTGCAATATTTCGTCTTCAAGCTTCATTCCATTATTCATTTATTATTTATTTACAGATTTAGAAAAAAATTAATTTATACTCATTGGGACTTCAACAATTAAAAAGCTTGCATTCGATGAAGCAATAATCGTGAATTCATCGGTTTCAAATATTCCCACTGCATCACGTTTGCCTAATTCATTATTTTCAAAATTAATGCTCCCCTCCACTACAAACAAATAAGCGCCGTTGCCTTTATATAAATTTTTGTAAATCAGTTTATTTTCTTTATCAAGTTTGCCGAAAGAAACTGCTGCATTTTGATGAATATATAAAGTTGACTCTGATTTATTTCCAGTTACTAAAGTTATAGTTTCGTTTTTCAAATTATCAAAATTGAATCTTTTTTGGTCGTATCTTGGCTTAATATTTCTTTCCTTAGGTATAATCCACAACTGTAAAAATTTTCCATCTTCAACTTTAGATGGGTTAAATTCCGAGTGAGTAATACCGGTACCGGCAGACATAACCTGTATTTCACCAGCCTTTATTACAGATCCGGTTCCCATACTATCCTTATGTTCCAAAGCTCCTTCAAGCGGTATTGAAATTATTTCCATATTGTTATGCGGGTGAGTGCCAAATCCTTCTCCCGCTTCAATGATATCATCATTTAAAACACGGAGCAAACCAAAACCCATTTTTTCCGGATTATAGTATTCACCAAAACTAAAACTATGACGGCTGTGAAGCCAGCCAAATTCTGCTATTCCGCGTTCACTCGCTTTATGTATAACATATTTCATTTCACTAACCTGTCTTTCTCAAATTTAAATCTTGTCCTACTTCAGTGTACGGCTTACCGAATTTTCCCAAAAAAGCAATTTCACCCAAATCTTTTCTTGTCCTAACAGCTTTTTCTCTTACTTTCAAAGATTCAGGCAGTATTTCCGGATTTCCTTTATATCCTGCAGCGAGTACACATACAGGCTCATAACCTCCGGGAATAGAGAAAACATCCCGGGCTTTTTCTACATTAAATCCTCCCATTTGTCTTATAAATAAATCCATAGCTGTCGCTTGAAAGGTCAGGTTCGCTGCAGCATTTCCTAAATCATACAAGGCATGTTTATTTAACTGCCCGGCCGAATCATAATCAAGTTTTGCAATTGTTAAAATTAAGACGGCCGCATCCTTTGCCCATGTTTGATTGCGTTCATTTAATACACCCAAAAGATTATTAAAATTTGAAATATCCTCTTTGGAGGCAATGATAAACCTCCAGGGCTGCCCGTTCATTGAAGACGGCGACCATCTTGCCGCCTCTAACAAATTGAGAATTTTTTCATGCTCAATATTTTTATTTGCAAATACTCTTGGACTATATCTTTTTTTCAATAATTCATGTATCATATTCTTTTCCGCCGTTAAATTAAAATTTTCAACACTATTTAACTACTTCAACATCGCAAATTATATTAATGGTTTTTCCAACAACAGCGCCGCCTGTTTCTATCAACGCATTCCATTTAAGGTTGTAATCAAACCTGTTTATGCTTCCCAGAACTTTGAAGCCCGCTCTTGTTTTACCCCAGGGATCTGTTATTGTTCCTCCATAAATTACTTTAAGTTCAATCGGTTTTGTTATATCTCTAATTGTTAAGTTACCATACAACTTGAATTCCTCATCATCTATTTTTTCAATCTTTCTCCCTTTAAAAGTAATTTGAGGAAATTTTTCTGCTTCAAAAAAATCAGGGCTCTTCAAATGATTATCACGATCAGCAATACCCGAATCAATGCTATTAACATCTATCGTCACTTCAATTTCACTATCTGAAAAATCATTGCCTGCGGTCAGTTTAAGATCAAAATTATTAAAGTGTCCTGTAACCTCCGAGATAATTAAGTGCCGTGCTGCAAATTGAACTTTGCTATGTGCCGGATCTAAAGTCCATAATTCTTTTTTCCCTGCGTTTTCAGAAAAGTTTGTTTGAACTGCCATGATTAGTCTCCTTAATGTTTTGTTTAATTTTTTACACTTCAAATATATGTTATAACATATATTGTTATAACACTAATCGTAATTACTTTCTTTTTTAATGATATAAATCACACAATTAAAGTGTCAGTGTCGGTTTTTAGTAAAATTAGGAGATGAATTACAATAAGTGGACTATAATTTTAGTTTCTAAAAATAAGTTTTTTATCCTTTTTCGGTAATCCTTCGCTCACAAGATTATATGAATCGTCAATCCAATTGAAAATTAANNTTATATGAACAGTCAATCCAATTGAAAATTAATTTATCGGGAATTGAATTCTCGAGCAAAATTGTATTCCAGTGAAGTTTATTCATATGATAGCCGGGCGTAACGGCTTCAAATTGTTCTCTTAGTTCAACTGCTTTTTCAGGATCGCATTTTATATTTATACTTATCGGGGGGATTATGCTTGCAAGGAGAAATATCTTCCCGGCAACTTTGTAAACAGGAGTATCCTCATCAAATGGAAGACTTTCGAATACTCCTTTTTTCTTCAAGCAATAATTTCTGACTGTTTCTAAATCCATAATCTTTTCTTCGAGCATACTGAGTCTGTCGCTAAAAAAGAAAATGGGTTAGGCATATATAACGATATTTGATTATTTTTTACTTTTATCAATCCACCTTGCGGCATCTTTAGCGAAGTAAGTTAGAAACATATCAGCGCCGGCACGTTTGATCGCGATTAAAGACTCTATCATTACTCTTTCTTCCTCAATCCAGCCGTTTTGAGCCGCAGCTTTAATCATTGCATATTCGCCGCTAACCTGGTATGCGCATGTAGGCATTCCGAATTTATCTTTCACCCTTCTGATAATATCAAGATAGGGACCGGCCGGTTTCACCATTACAATATCAGCGCCTTCTTCAATATCTGTTTCAACTTCCCTTAAAGCTTCATCGCCGTTTGCAATATCCATCTGGTGAGAGCGCCTGTCGCCAAAGGCAGGAGCAGACTCTGCCGCATCTCTGAATGGGCCGTAATAACCGGAAGAAAATTTGGCTGCATAACTTATAATTGGAATTTTTGTAAACCCTTTTTCATCCAAACCTTTCCTTATAGCGCCAATTCTTCCATCCATCATATCCGAGGGTGCAATTATATCAGCGCCTGCTTCTGCATGCGAGAGCGACTCCTTTACAAGTAGTTCAACGGTTTCATCGTTTAATACTTCTTCTCCGTTTAAAACTCCGCAATGACCGTGTGAAGTATATTCGCATAAACAAACATCGGTAATTACAAGAAGGTTTTTTACCTCCGCCTTAATTGCTCTTATGGCTTTCTGCACTATTCCGTTAGGAGAATAAGCTTCGGAGCCTACTTCATCTTTATGTTCAGGTATTCCGAATAATATTACTGCAGAGACTCCCAAAGATTCTACTTCCCTGCATTCTTTAACTAATTCATCAACAGATAACTGGAAAACACCCGGCATTGATTTAATCGGTTTTCTGATTCTATTCCCCGGTACAACAAACAAGGGATAAATAAAATCATTTTTGGAAAGTTCCGTTTCCCTGACTAAATCTCGTACGAGGGGATTATAACGAAGTCGTCTTAATCTTTTGGTAGGATAATTTGCCATTTCATTCTCCTTCTCACTGTACTACGTAACCTCCGTGATTATCTCACTTAATAACAGAGGTATATAGCTACAGAGACTTTATTTTTTTTACTAAAATTTCCGAATTCTTAATACAGTCACCTACCGAGATTCCTCCCCGGTAGTTGCCGCCTAATATTACACCCGGATTCTTTTTTTCAAACTCATCAAAATAATTTTCATGTTCTATATAACCAATATTATACTGCGGTATTGATTTGGGCCAATAACGGTAAGTCATGAAGACAGGTTCCCCTGAAATATCCATTAATGACTCAAACTCACTTCTTACTTTTTTAAATAATATTTCTTTTTCGATATTTTCAATTTCCGGATTTCTTGCGCCGCCAATAAATAATGTAAAGGCAGCTTCATCATCTCCCGAACGGTTAGGAAATAAAACCGAACTCCAAATAGCACCCAAGAAAGATTTTTTTTCTTTTGAGGGAATTAGAAATCCGAATCCATCCAATGGCTGCCCAATTATTGTTTTTTTATAAACCAAAAACAAAACAACTACCGGCGGATAATAAATCTGCTCAAAATGCTTTGCCAAATTATCATCCATAAAACAGAATAAATCTTTTGCGGTATAAGCCGGAACGGTAGACAATACTATATCGCAACTTATATTATGAGCAGTACCTGCATAATTATAAGTAACTCTATAACCAGAATTCTCCTTTACGACGGAAACTACTTCAGCTGATTTTATCACCCGCTTGCCCAAACTTTCCGCTATAGCTTTAGGAAATATTTGCATCCCGCTTTTAAAAGAAAACATTTTTGCGCTATTTTTTGATTTTTCTGCTCTGCTTTTTCTTTCTCTTAAACTCTTAATAGTACCAACGATTAAACCGCCATACTTTTCTTCAAGGGCATAAAGTTTAGGAAATGCGGATTTCACACTTAGTTCTTGCGGGTTACCTGCATAAACTCCGGCTACAAAAGGATTGATTGCATAATCGAGGAATTCTCTTCCGAGTCTTCTATTTACAAATTCTGTAATGCTTTGATAATAACCATCATTTGACTTGCCGATAAACGGCTCCATAAATAATCGGAGCTTTGCTCTGCCGGAAAATAATTTTGTCTTTAAAAATGCAGCCGGGTTCATTGGCAGCGGATGAAGTTGATTGTTGCGTAAAATATATCTTTTGTTGCCAATTTTGCCGGCAAAAACGATTTCATTCTGAAGTCCAAGTTCTTCAACCAGTTGCATAATAAGCGGCGTTGTATCGAGCCCGCTGTTTGGACCTCGGTCAAACAGGTAGCCTTTTTCAACTACACTTTCCATTGAGCCGCCGGCTTCGTTCTTCTTTTCAAGAACCGTAACATCATAACCCTCTTGGTTCAGGAGATATGCTGTCGTTAACCCGGAAATGCCCGCACCAAGAATGACTATTTTTTTCATAAGGATTTATTCAATATTTTGTTAACTGCAGATTACCAAAATTTAATTTACCTTATACTGTCCTGGAATATTTTGCCGTGTCTTCCTTACGTTCAATGTAGCCGTCAAAGTTCATTGCAATATTACGTATAAGGAGCTTACCCAATTGAGTAACTTTAATTTTATTATCTTGAACAGAAACCAGCTCATCAGTTTCCATTTCGGTCAGATTGTTTAGTCCCCATGCAAAATACTCTTTGAAATTAATTTTGTACTTTTCTTCTATCTGCCTGAAATTAAGTTCATAATTGCACATTAAATTAGTAATTACCTCGCGCCGGAGAATATCGTCTGGATTCAGGCGATAGCCGCGTGCAACAGGCAAAGTTTCATTATTAATCGCATCAAAGTATTCTTTTTCAGTCTTAAAATTCTGTACATATACATTTTGTAACTGGCTTATAGCGGTTACGCCCATTGCATAAAGATCTGTGCCTGCATGTGTACTATAACCCTGAAAATTCCTGTAAAGCTTTTTCTCATTTAAAGCGATAGCAAGCTCATCGTCCGGCTTTGCAAAATGATCCATTCCTATAAAAACATAACCTGCCTCTGTAAGCTTTTCAATTGTTAATTTTAATATTTGAAGTTTTATTTCCGGTGCAGGAAGATCTTCCGGATGTATAAGCGCCATATGCTTTTTTACCCAGGGAACATGAGCATAATTAAAAACAGCAATTCGGTCGGGGAAAATATCAATAGTTTTTGCAAGCGTTTCTGCAAAAGATTCTAATGTCTGAAAAGGTAGTCCATACATTAGGTCTAAATTAATACTATTGAACCCAAGTTCCCTTACCCATTGAACCGCTTGTCTTGTTATATCTTCCGGTTGAATTCTATTTGTTGCTTTCTGAACCTTTTCGTTGTAATCCTGAACCCCCATGCTGATTCTATTGAATCCGTTTTTTTTAAGCATTTCCAGATGTTCCCTGGTTAACTCGCGCGGATCTATCTCGCAGCCATTTTCCGAATCATCACTAATTTGAAATGACTCTTTAATATATGAAGCAAGTTCATCTATCTCTGCCGGCTTAAGGTGAGTCGGCGTACCGCCGCCCCAATGCACTTGCACTACTCTGCGCCCGGAAAGGATATATGTCCTTATCATATCAATTTCTTTTTTAAGGAATCGGATATACTCTTTTACACGATTACGGTTCCTGGTGATAATCATGTTACAACCACAAAAGTAACAAAGCGTATCACAGAACGGCAGGTGAAAGTAGAGAGAAAGGTCAGGTAAACCTTCTCCGTAATTTGTTTTTATTATCTCGTCAAGATAATCCCCGCAAGTAAAATTTTCATTAAAATGCGGAGCTGTGGGATAGCTGGTATATCTTGGCCCGGGCTTATCATATTTTTTTAATTTTGCTAAGTCTATTTCAAACAAATCGCCACCTTCAATATTTAAATCTCATCTATAGGTTTTTCGGCTGCAGAACCTATTTAGTTTTTCAAAATTTATAAATTTTGCGCATTAACATCTTTGCAGTGAAAGATCTTACTTTCTTCTTTAACAAATTGAACCATTGCCTTTGCATTTTCGGGATCAACATCCGGCAGTATACCATGACCCAGATTAAAAATATGCCCGCTGCCCTCGCCAAAAGAAGAGAGAATTCTCTTTACTTCTTCTCTTATTTTCTCCTTGCCGGCATAAAGCATCGTTGGATCTAAGTTCCCCTGAAGAGCTACTTTGTTTCCGATATTTTTTTTCACTTCTCCAAGTTCCATTGTCCAATCAAGCCCTATTACATCTGCGCCTGTATTTGCAAGGCGGTCTAATTTATAATGAACACCTTTAGAGAAAACAATTACCGGTTCAGTTTTACGCTTAATCTGAGAAATAACTTTTGATATATAATATAAAGAGAATTCCTCAAAATCATTTTGAGTTAGTATACCTCCCCAGGTATCAAATATTTGAACTGCATCAACTCCGGCTTCAATTTTTGCCGATAAATAATCAGCAACAGCTTTTGCGAGTTTATCCAATACCTTATGAGCAAGAGACGGATTATTATATATCAGCCTCTTAATATGAGAAAAATTCTTTGACCCCTTTCCTTCAACCATATAAGTTAAAAGAGTCCATGGTGAACCGCTAAAGCCAATAAGTGGAACCCTTCCGTTCAATGCCTTTTTTGTTAACGAAACCGCATCAAGAACAAATTTTAAATCTTTAATAGGATCAATTTCGTTCAAAGTACCGGCATCATCTTCATTTCTTATGGGTCTTTGAAATACGGGGCCCCTGCTTTCCAACATTTCAAATTTCATCCCCATAGCTTCAGGAATAACAAGGATATCAGAGAAAATAATCGCAGCATCTACATTGATAATATCTACCGGTTGAATTGTAACTAATGAAGCAAGTTCGGGAGTATGACACATTGTGATAAAATCTGTCTTTTCTCTAACTGCTCTATATTCAGGTAAATACCTTCCGGCTTGACGCATTATCCATACGGGTGTCCGCTCAACAGGTAATTTTTTACATGCTCTTAGAAATAAATCATTCTCCGGCTTAACAGCCAAATTTGGTCTACCGTTCAAATTATTCTCCAGTTCATCAAAATGTTTTTCATCTAATTTCACTTCCTGCCTTGTAACGAATTTCCATAAAATTCTATTATTGCCTTAGCTAAACCATCTATAGTATATTCTCCGGGTATAATATTAACATGAACATTTTTATTCTCAATAGCAGTTTTAGTTGTAGGCCCGATTGCAGCTATATCAAAACCAGTAAAGTATTGAACAGGATCATCGATTTTTTGAATCCTGACAAAATTCTCGAATGTAGACGGACTCGTGAATATAAATAAATCGGGCTTAGTTTTATTCAATGTTTCAACACTTTTTTTAATATTATCTTCAGAGGGTAGAGATATATTATATACAGGAGCCGTCTTAATTTCAGCCCCTAAAGCTTTAAGACCTTCCGGCAATTCCTCCCGTCCGATCGCTGAGCGGGGAATAAATATTAATTTATTTCTCAAATCGTAATTGATAAGTTCTTCAATTACGCCTGTACTACTGAATTTTTGCGGTATAATATTTACTGGAATATTATTCTTTTCACAAATTGAAGCCGTTTTATTACCTACCGCAACAACTTTTGTATTTTCAAAGTCGAATATTATAGCTAATTCTTCACATCTTTTCAAAAACATTTTTACAGCGTGAACAGAAGTAAATATTAAGAAATGAATTTTAGACTTACCTGTTATAATTAAATCAAATTCTTTCCAATTGTCAGGAGGAACAACATCTAATGTGGGAAAAATTATAACATCGGCTCCGAGTTGTTTAAACATTTCGGCAGAATCTTTAGATTGTTCCACAGTCCGGGTTATGACTATTGTTTTTCCTCTTAATGGATACTTCTTTTCCTCCTCAATTCCTGAAAACAACCCGTGAAGGATAAAATCAAAAATCTTTTCCCTTTCACTTATCATCTTTTCTTCTTTATAACCGTTCTCAATGCCTCTTCGGATTGCTCCATAAATTCCGCCAAGAATCCAATCTACAGCAAAGTCCTCTTCGATCTTTCCGAATAAGAATTCGGATTTACCGGTAACAATTATATCTTCAAGTAAGTTTCTAAACTCTTTTTCAAGCGCAACCAATTCCGTGCACAGTTCATGCCCGGCTTTAAGGGATTCCTTCTGATATATCAAAAAGAAACTTTGATATTTCATCATAAACATATAAAGATGAATGACGAATGAGTGTAATGACTCTATGCTGCTTGTTTCTTCTTTAATTTTCTCTTTAAGTGAAAATATAAGTTTCTCCATCCGAAGCTTCATAATGGAAAAATATAATTCTTCTTTGGAATCAAAGTAATTATAAACCGTTCCCTTTGCTATTGAAGAAAGTTTTGCAACATCTTCCATCATTACTTCATGATAGCTTTTTTGTGAAAACAATTTTGCAGCAGATTCAATTATCTTTTTTCTTTTTTGACTTTTATTATCATTTATTTTTAGTTCTTCAGGCATCATTTTATTTCTTTAAACTTAAATCTTATAGTATTATATATTTCATCAAGTATTTCTCCGGCACCGGCTTTTAATAAATCCTTCGCTAATGTCCTTCCTAATTTTTCAGGATCATTTTTGCTTCCCCTGATGTTTTTACGAAAAGAAAGAGTGCCGTCAATTGAACCAACCATAGCATCTAAATATATTCCATTGGATTTTACTTGGGCATAAGCGCCTATTGGTACCTGGCAGCCGCCTTCAAGAGTTCTAAGAAATTCTCTTTCTGCTAAGACAGCTTTGTAAGTCGGTTCATCGTGAATTGTTTGAAGAATTTCATTAACTAATTCATTTTCTTCATTTATTTCAATTCCAAGAACTCCTTGCCCGACAGCAGGTAATATTTCTTCAGTACTTATAAAAGAAGAAATATATTTCTGAAGCTTCAACCTTTCTACCCCGGCCCTGGCTAATATTATCCCATCCCAATCTGATTTGAGAAACTTCTGTATCCTTGTAGGAATATTTCCCCGCAATTCTTCTATTTTTATGTCTGGACGAACATGCAGTAATTGGCATTTCCGTCTTAATGAACCGGTTGCTATAACGGCATTTTCTTTAAGCGATTGTAGAGTTACTCCTTTTTTACGGGATATTAGAACATCTTCAACAGGATGGCGTTTAGAAACTGCTGATAATTTTAATCCTTCCGGAATATGAGTCTGTAAATCCTTTAAGCTGTGTACCGCAAGATCAATTTCTTTATTTAATAAAGCATTTTCAAGCTCTTTAGTAAATAAGCTTTTGTCGCCGATTTTGGAAAGGGCCACATCAAGAATCTTATCACCGGTAGTTTTTATAATATTTATTTCAATGCGTAAATTTTTATTCTTCTTTTGAAGTTCTCTTTTAACGAAACTTGACTGCCATAATGCCAGGTCGCTGCCACGGGAACCGATTATAATTTTATTTTTGGACGATTCGATTCTACTTGACAAATTAACTTTCCTTTTGTTTTTTAGAAGTTTCATCACTATGCAAATTGTTCATTCCAAATAATTCACGAACAATGCTTATTTTAATTGCAGCTTCATCTCCATTCGTTGCCGATTCTGTAAATTTTTTCAATTCAACTGTAGGATAATGAAGTATTTTATTAATAATTCGTTTGGTAATAATCTCCAGCTTTTCCTGATCTTCCGCAGAAAACCTATTCTTATTCTTATCAACTTCCTCTGCCCTTATTAATTCAAAATAATCTCTTAAATCCTTTATTGCGGGGGCGGCTTCAAGTGAATTGTACCAATTTAGAAAAGATGAAAGTTCTTCATCTATGATTTTTTCAACCTTCGGAATTTCTTCTTTCCGTCTTAACAGATTTTGCTGTACAATTATATTTAGCGAACCTATATCGTTGTAAAAAGCATAGTCGATATTTCTAACTTCCGGGTCTATATCGCGCGGTATTGCAATATCCATCAATACACATGGATTATAACCCCGCTTTTTAACAGAAGTTAAAACATCTTCTTTTGTCAAAATCGGATTATCGGAACTGGTTGCGCTTATAATAATATCAAATTCATGTAAAGATTCCTTAAAATCCGAAAAGGGGAGAACCCTCGCATTTAAGATTTTGGCTAATTTTTCAGCTCGTTCAAGAGTTCTGTTGGTTATGGTCATTTTCCCTATTCCCATTTCACTTAAATGCTTTGCAGCTAATTCACCGGCTTCACCCGCACCTATTATTAATGCCGATTTCCTATTTAAACTTGAAAAGATTTTTCCAATTAACTGAACGGCGGCATAACTGACAGTTACCGCACCTTCACTTATCCTTGTCTCGGTAATTGCTCTCTTGCCTGCTTTAACAGCAGAATCAAAAATACGCTTCATTAAAAAACCTGCAAAATGATTTTCCTCTGCAAGCTGAAACGAATCTTTTACTTGTTTAAATATCTGGTTGTCACCAATCATTAATGAATCTATTCCTGCTGCCACACTAAATAAATGTCTGATAGCATTAGCGGATGAAAAATTTTGGAAATGGTCGTTTGTCAAACCGGTAACAGATTTTAATTGAAGTAGTGTATTTTGAAGATCTAAATGACCCGCATTTTTATTTATTGGGATACCATAAATTTCAGTTCTATTGCATGTTGAGATAATCAACCCTTCACTAAATAGGTTCCCCTTAATATTCTTAATATACTCTTTTATTACATCACTATTTAAATAAAGAGCTTCCCGTAATTCAACAGAAGCCGTTTTATGATTTATTGAAGTCGCTAAAAGGTTCATACAATATCAATAAAAAGAGTGAAAACTTCTTGCGATAAAGTTTGTAACGATTGTTGATAATATCGCAATAACGAAACCAAGTATTGAAAAATGAATTACCTTCTTTCCTTGCCATTTACTAAAAATTTTACTGAATATTCCCAAGCCATACAAAATCCAGACTAATGACGTGCCAATCAATTTCGGATCAATATATGAAAAATGCGGAAATGCGCTTGGAAGCCATATAACTCCAATTATTATAGCAATGGATAAAAGAATAAAACCAATTATTGCCGAGATATAGCTAAGTCTTTCCAGTACTTCTAAGTTCGGCAGCCGGTTAAAGACTAAACCGAATTTATTTAACTTTATATCGTTAAAAAGTATTAGATATAAAAATCCGTAAACTGCGGAAATTGTTATTGCCGAATATCCGAGCAGCGCGCTAAAAACATGAACCCCAAGTAAGTGATTTCTTAACACTTCTTTTACCTGGTAAACATCAGGTATAAATGCTGAAGATATAATCTGAAAAATAATTGAAATTATAATTATGAACGGACCTGTCCCGCGAATATCAGTAACTAATTCCAGAATAAAATAAGAAAAACTAATTGCGAAGGCGAGAACGGTAAAAATTTCAAAGACATTAGTAATTGGAGGATGGTCAAACTCAATTGTTCTGATTAGCAAGTACACTAAATGATATACTAAAGTAAGCAAGAGAAAAAATCTTTTTGAATTTAAAAATTTTTTGTCTGCCTTCATAAAATCATAGAAATAAAATCCAAATGAAATTATATACAAGACAGGTATTATAAAATTTGAGATGTCTATAACATTTTTCATAATCTACCTTTAGCTGACTTGGAAGTACAAAACTAAAAATTTATTTAATCTTAAACAATAGAATAATGACCCGCTGGTCAATGATTTATTATTATGTGCATTCTTTCACAGTTAAGAATTTATCAAGTATAAATTTAATCATTTTGGACGGCTTAACCGGCGTAAAGCTAAATTCTAAAGCATTAATTATGATGATTATTGTCTATTTGTATAGCCCTTTTGATTTGCTTATTTTTAAAGTTCAATCTTTTTGAAGGAGTTAGATAAAAATAATGTTTTTTAAAATAAGAACGCATACTTGCGGAGAATTAAGAGAAAACAATATAAGAGAAAATGTCGTTTTAAACGGCTGGGTTGATACAAGACGTGATTTAGGCGGGTTAATTTTTATTGATCTTAGAGATCGTTATGGTATAACACAGGTTGTATTTGAGCCCGGTTTTGATAAAGAAGCACATGAAAATGCCGCTGTTTTACGTAATGAATTTGTTATTTCAATCGAGGGTAAAGTAAGAAAAAGACCTGAAGGTACTGAAAATACTGTCTTGAATACGGGACAAATTGACGTAATGGTTAATAAATTGATAATTTTAAACGAAGCAAAAACTCCTCCATTCCCGGTAAAAGATGAAATTGATACAAGTGAAGATGTAAGATTAAAATATCGTTATATAGATTTAAGAAGACCTGCTGTACAAAGAAACCTGCTGATGCGTCATAGAATGTATCAGCTGGTTAGAAATTATTTTGATGCGAATAATTTTATTGAAGTTGAAACTCCTGTTCTTATGAAAAGCACTCCCGAAGGCGCAAGAGATTATTTGGTACCAAGCAGGCTTCATAAAGGCAAGTTTTATGCCCTGCCGCAGTCTCCTCAACAATATAAACAATTGTTAATGGTTTCCGGTCTTGATAGATATTTTCAGATAGTAAAATGCTTCAGAGATGAAGACCTTAGGGCAGACCGGCAGCCCGAATTTACCCAAATAGATATTGAGATGTCTTTTATTGATCAGGAAAATATATTTGAGATCGTTGAAGGATTAATGAAATTATTATACAAAGACATTTCTAATCGTGATCTTCAACTTCCACTCCAAAGGTTAACATTTGATGAAGCGCTCGAAAAATTCGGCAGTGATAAACCCGATTTACGTTTTGACTTAGAGATGGTTACTCTTAATCATGTTTTTGAACATACTTCCTTCAAGGTATTCCAGGATCACGTTAAAAACAAAGGAATAATTACAGGCATGCTGGCTCCCGGCTGCGGCGAGTATACACGAAATCAACTTGATATACTTACCGACTTTGTAAAGAAACTCGGCGCCGGCGGTTTAATATGGATGCGTGTTAAGGATAATGAATTAGAAGCTCCCATAGCAAAGTTCTTAACAGATGAAGAAAAGGATCATCTTGTTGAAGCCGTTAAAGCAAAACCGGGAGACTTGATTTTTATTTTAACCGGCTCCAGACTACAGGCTCTTTCCATTATGGGTTCACTAAGATTGGAAATGGCACGACGCTTAAATTTAATAGTTCCGGATGCTGAACCAAAACTATTATGGATTACAGATTTTCCACTTTTTGAATGGGACGAACAGACAAAAAGATATTATGCGATGCATCATCCATTTACTTCTCCAAATCTTGAGGATATTGAGTTTATGGAAACAGATCCCGGGAGAGTTAGAGCACTGGCATACGATCTTGTTCTGAATGGAACCGAGATAGGTGGAGGAAGCATAAGAATTCACAATGCCGATCTGCAATCAAAAATGTTCAAATCACTCGGTATTTCCGGGGAAGAAGCAGAATATAAATTCGGATTTTTAATGAACGCTTTCAAATTCGGCGCCCCTCCTCATGGCGGATTTGCTTTCGGTTTTGACAGAATGGCTATGATATTTGCAGGAGTAAGTTCTATTAGAGAAGTGATTGCTTTCCCTAAAACAGCCAGCGCTATCTCATTAATGGACGATGCCCCATCGACTGTTAGCGATGAGCAGCTAAAAGAACTGCATATTAAAATTAGATAATAAAATGTAGGTCGACTTGCCAAGTCGACCTATATTACGGCTCATTATTGACTAAAATTAAAATATTAATTCTATAGTACCATTCTAAATTTACTTTTTAGTCAGTCTCATCTACATTTATGAATTTATAATAATTGCCTTTAATTACAATTAGTTAATAAATCTTACCTAAAGCTTTCTTATAATTATCGGTATTTATTACCGTATCGGTATTTATTACCGGTAATATTTACATTTGACTTAAATAATTNNTAAGGAGATCTAAAAATGGGTCAACAACAACTTCTTTTAATCGTTCTTGGTGTTATTATAGTCGGTATTGCCATAGTAGTAGGCATAAACTTATTTAACGCAAATTCAATTTCCAGCAATAGAGACGGAGTAATTAGCGATCTTAATAATTTAGCGGCTATGGCACATGAATATTATAGTAAACCTACTGCAATGGGCGGCGGCGGCTCTTCATACGTTAATTTTACTATGCCAACTGGTTTATCATCAAATGCAAATGGAGCATATACTATTGCAACCGCAGGAACAGGAGCAACGTCCACAATTACATTTCAGGGTGTCGGAACTCAAATAGTCACCGGTAGTAATTATGTTACAGCAAAAATATTTGTTAAAGTTCCGCCTTTAGTAGACTCTATTGCTGTTGTTTATTAATATTTAACTAACATTACGCAAAAGATATTTAATATTAACCTCCGAG
>PLNZ01000077.1:0-4397 GCA_003142915.1 Ignavibacteriales bacterium
AGTAGGCGTTTAATAGGGTAAAGCAGATAATTCCCAAATCAAGGAGGGTCCATAGCAGCCAAAGCTCTATATCCCTTTGATAAAATATGTTGATGAACATAAGGAAAAGATAAAACAGAATAACTACAAGGTCGTATGCTTTTAGCTTTATTAAGAATGTTTTTATTATTTCCATCGGTTATTATTAATAGTTATTGAGATATCATCAAATCCAAATTCTCTTAATGCAATTTACCTGCGGCAAATTTAGTCAATTTAATAAAATCATCTATCTCTAATTGTTCGGCGCGAAGGTTTAAGTCAATTTTAGCATCTGAGAAATTTACATCTGTAAATATACTATTACTAAGGGAATTTCTTAAAACTTTTCTTCTATTACCGAAAGCGGCTTTAACTATTTTAATAAAAAGCGTTTTTTCTTCCCCCGTTAAACAATTATCCTTAAATTGAAAATGAATAACCGCCGATTCCACTTTGGGTTTAGGGTGAAAAACATTTGGTGAGACTTTAAAGCATATTTTCACGTCCGTGAAGTATTGAAGGAGAACTGCAAGAATTCCATAATCTTTGGTGCCTTTCTTTGCCGTAATTCGTTTAGCAACTTCAAGTTGTACCATTAAAACAGCGTCCCTGACCAATTGGTTTGAGTTAATTAATTTAAATATTATCGGAGAAGTTATATTGTATGGAATATTGCCCGCAATTCGTAGTTTTTTTTTCTTTTTATTAAATAAATCTTCCATGNNATTAAGATCTAAAAAATCCGAGTTAATTAAAGATAGAGAGGAAAATTTTTGTGAAAGTTCATCTATTACGCGGGAATCTATTTCTACGGCGGTAAATTCAGGTATCCGCTCTAATATTATCTCTGTTAGTGATCCAAGTCCAGGTCCGATTTCTATAAAATTCTCATCGGGCAACGGGGAGATTTCATCGACAATTTTCTTTAAAATGTTTTTATCGGTCAAATAGTTTTGCCCGAATTTTTTTAACGGTTTTATTTTTTGCATTTATAGATTTATTTAATGTTACTTCCAAATACAATTAAATTGTATTTTGTTCATTATTTTATAACCTGTAAATTACGATTGTATTTTAAATATTAGTTTGCATTTCAAAAAATTTTACCTGTTTGTCTAAAATCAATTGACGGAGGAGTTCTGGAGAATAATTATATAATCAGTATAGATACCGGCGGTACTAAAACCCTTGCGGCAGTCATTAACTCCAACAAGGGAATAATTGCAAGAATTAAAAGAGCTGCCGAATTAGGGGGAAATCCTAAAGGATATGTAAACAGTATAGCCGCAATTGTTAATGATCTTATCGAAAAAACTAATCTGAAAAGAAAAAATATAAAGGCGATATGTATTGGCATTCCGGGCTCTCTTGACCCATATACAGGTATAGTAAGCCTTGCGCCTAACCTTGGTTTAAAAAATTTTAATATAAAAGAAAAACTTCGAAGAATAATTACTATCCCTGTAATAATTGAAAATGATGTTAATTTGGGCGCACTTGGTGCTCATAAATTTGGCGAAGCGAAAAAGTCAAGAAATATGCTTGCCGTTTTTATAGGTACAGGTATAGGCGGGGGAATCATAATTGACGGGAAAATTTACAGAGGTTCTAACTATTCTGCTGGAGAAATTGGTCATGTGATTGTTGATAAAAACGGCCCGGTTTGCGGCTGCGGAAATAAGGGGTGTTTTGAAACTTTTGCCAGCAGAAGCGCTATAGCTAAAAATATTGTAGCTGAGTTGAAGACTAAGAAAAAGAGTATACTTAAAAAAATAATCTCGCCAAATAAGCCCATAAAGAGTAGAATGCTTGCTGCGGCTGTAAAATCAAATGACAGGCTTGTAATAAAACATATTTCCAATGCCTGTGATACAATCGGACTTGTTCTTGCAAATTCAGCAAACCTTATGAACTTTGATATGATTGTACTTGGCGGAGGATTAATTGAAGCCCTGGATTATTTTATGCTGCCGAAAATAAAAGAATCCTTCAAAAAGTATGCGTTTAAAGACGCTTCAAAAAATCTTAAAATAATTGCTAATAACCTTGGGGATGATGTGGCTTTATACGGCGGAATTGCTCTTGCTGAAGAATTCCTGAAGATAAAAATTTAAATAAAATATAAGATTAGATATCATATTGTTTTTCTATTTCAATTAATTCTTCGGAAAGTTTTTCCCACAAAGAAATACTTTGTTCCAACTCATTTTTTGAGGAGTTGAATTCCAAAGTCATTTCTCTTGCTTTAACGGGGTTATTATAAACCTCCGGAGCAGCTAAATTTTGTTCCAACTCCATCATTTTTTTTCCAATTTTTTCAATTTTATTTTCTTCATTTTTAACCCCTTTTATTAAATTTTTTGTTGCTTTGTATCTCTTTTGACGAAGTTCGGCTTCAATTCTTTTCTTATTTTTTTTTGATACAGACTCTGAATTGTCAGATTGTATTTTTTCATCATATTGCTGCTGTTGTAGCTGTTCTTCTCTTTTGGAAAGGTAATATTCTATACCACCGGTGAAAAATTTAATTTCTCCTTTTCTTATTTCAACTACTTTATTGACGATTGGAGTTAAAAAATCAACATCATGGGAAACTAATATCAGAGAGCCTTGGAACTCTTGCAAAGCTTTCCGGAGTATTTGTTTCGAAGAAATATCCAAATGGTTTGTCGGCTCATCAAGAATAATTAAGTTAGCCTTGGTAAGGAGAATTTTTGCAAGAGCGACTCTGCTTTTTTCACCTCCGGAAAGAACGCCGATTTTTTTGAAAACATCATCTCCTGAAAAAAGGAAAGAGCCAAGCAGTGTCCTTAACTGTCCAATTGTTTGATTTTCTGACACAGATTCTACGGTCTCTAATATATCAAGTCCAGGGTCAAGATTGTCTGCAACATCTTGAGCATAATAAGAAACTACCGTTTTGTATCCAATAATTCTTTCACCTTTATTAAAATCAACTGCGCCGGAAATAATTTTTACGAGAGTCGATTTTCCTGCGCCGTTAGGGCCTACGAATGCAATTTTATCCCCCCTGATAATCTGGAAATTCAAATCGTTAAATATTTTTTTTTGTCCATAGGACTTATATAATGATTTCAATTCGAAACTTATTATACCACAGGGCGGTGGGGTAGGAAATCTGACAAAAATTTCATCTTTAGATTCCGGTTGTTCGATTAGAGAAATTTTTTCCAATTGTTTTATTCTGCTTTGAACTTGTTTAGCTTTTGTAGCTTTATATCTGAATCTTTCTATGAACTTTTCTGTCTCTTTAATCTTTTTCTGTTGGATAATATATTGATCAATTGCTTGTTTGTCTCTTTCATCTTTAAACTGAAGATATGCGTCATAATCCCCGTTAAAAGTATTAAACTTGCTCAGATAAACTTCGAGGGTTTTCTTTGTTACGGCATTAACAAAGCGCTTATCATGTGAGACAATAATCATAGCGCCCTTATAATTTTTCAGAAAACCAATCAGCCATTCGAGGGAATCAATATCCAGATGGTTTGTAGGTTCATCCATTAAAAGAAGATCATTTTGTGAAATAAGAATTTTGGCAAGGGCAATTCTCATTTGCCACCCGCCGGAAAATTCATCTGTTATTCTTTCGAAATCTTCTTTCTCGAATCCAAGTCCGAGCAAAATTTTTTCTACTCTTGATGAAGCGCTGTATGAATCCAGCTCTTCAAGCCTGTGATGGACTTCGCCAAGCTGATTAATTAAATCTTCATGTTTTTCATCAGTTAAACCATTCTCCGATAATTTATCAGTTATTTCTTTTCCTTTTTCCTGAAGTCTGGTAATATCGGTTAGAGCGGATTTTGCTTCCTCAAGTAATGTTTTACCTAAGTGAATAACTTTTTCCTGGGGAAGATAGCCTATGTTTATATCCTTTTGCTTTATTATTTTCCCGGATTCAGGTTGTAAAGAACCGATGATTATTTTTAAAAGGGATGACTTTCCTGCCCCGTTTGCGCCGACAAGTGATATCCTATCACCGGAATTAATTTTATAGTTTACATCCTGAAAAAGATACTTGCCGTTGAATTGAAGAGAAATGTTGGAGAGATCAATCATTAACAGTAAAATTTCCTATTCTTAACTGTCTAAAAAGCTTTATAAAAAAACATAAAATCATTGACGAAGTACAGCGATTTTTCCGGTAACTACATTATTGTTTTGATCATAAGCAACGACAATATATACACCGGAACCAACCAGGTTACCGTTAGTATCAGTTCCATCCCAGAAAGCAACACGCCCGCCCGGCGATGAAAATTCTTTAACCAATTTGCCGTAAATGGTTATTATCTTAACACTGGAATTACTCACTAAGCCATCTATTGTTAGCTGGTTGCTGCCGCTTTTTAATA
>PLNZ01000077.1:4469-15778 GCA_003142915.1 Ignavibacteriales bacterium
CCTACCCATTTCTGATTTATCGGGTCAACAGCAAAACAGTTTATTGTATATTCTCCTAATGTATATACACTTGTTATACCCAGATTAGGAGTCGAACCATAAGTAACACTTTGAGTGTTGGATATAACGTTAGCACCCAGATTGGTTCCTACCCATATATCACCAATTGCGTCCATGACTACTGAATTAATTATACTTGAAGTTAATCCATTAGAGGTTGTTAAAAAACCATATGTTTCGTTACTCAAATTAGAATCAGAGCCGTTTTCGTTAAAATAGAATAATCCTGCCATACTTTGGTTATTTATACTGAACCATTTGGTGTCATATTGATCAATGGCGAGATAAAAATATACATTTTCATATTGTGTCCCCGAAGCCGGGATATAATAATGATACCATATATTATCTGGAGTAATCATGTTTAGCGTTTTTAGATCAAACCCTCCATAATTTAAAACCCATAAATTACTTTTTGAGTCAACTCCAAAACCGGTGATAACCAGATAATTTGGATAGTTTTGTATCCCCGTCATCCCCGTACTGCTTGCCGTATAGGTTGTAATGCTGTCATTTCGGATCCGAATATATCCTTGTCCCCAGTTCCCAAAATAAATTGAATTATCTGGTGCAGCATATACAACATGAAAAGCGTTCGAAAGAAGGCCAGTTGTACTAGATGTGTTGTAATTAGTCCATGATTTCCCATCGTATTTATAAAAGCCTTCCCCTGTTACATCCGTTCCACTAGCGCACCAAAGCACACTATTATTATCAACAGCAAGAGAATTGAACAAATTAGCGGCAGGACCGTTTGGGTAAATTGTAGTATTGTTTGATGAACTAAAAACTTTTATTATTCCGTTTGAATCGGCGGCTAAGAGTCCAAGTGAATTTGAATAAATTAACTTTAATCCGGTAGAGTTCAAAGAAAAAGATTTAACAATCGAATTATTAGTATAAACACTTATCAAACTATCGGATAAAATGAAGAGAGAATCATTGTTCACTAACAGATCATAGACGTTGGTATTTATTTGCGGTTGAAATGGTTGCCAGTTGGTACCATTAAAAATTGCCAAACCTTTAGCTGTTCCTGCGATTAATGAACCATTATAAAATGCAACTTTATAAACATTTGCAGCCGGCAATCCATTTGTAGAATCGTAAACATTCCAAGATTCAGGCGCTGACAAATTTGTCGTACCCGGTATTTGAATTGCTAATCCGTTTACTGTACAGGCGTATAACAGATCGGTTTTTAAAGTGCTGTTTACTTGGATACTTGAAGAAAAGCTTCCGAATTTAAAATAAGTGTCAATAAATAAAAGACTATTTGCATCGATTAATGAAATTCCATAGCTAGTAGAAACATATATAGTATCCCCCGAAGATTGTAATTGGGTAATTTGTTTAATACTATAATTGGAGTTATAAATATCCAGAATAGACTTAATTGAATTATCTGCCGGGTTGTATACATCTATTACACCTTCCAAACTCCCAAACCAAACTTTTCCATAAATGTCAACAGTTACAGCAGTCAGGCTAATCCCCTGCAAACCATCTGCTCTGTGAAGGGTTTTAAAGCTATTACTTGAAGGAGTAAATGAAAAGCCGCCGCCGCTTGTAGCTGCCCATATATTGTTATTAGCGGATGCTAATGCTTGCACAGTCTGCATATTGGTATAATTTTTCCAATTTGAGGCTTGCTGTGCGTTAGAAAAAATTGAGAGGAGAAACACAAACAAGATACCGAGCTGATTTTTCATTTTATTCCTATAGCTTTATAAAATTCTCCGATTTGAAAATGCAGAAAGTACCTTATTTGTTATCTTCAAATTTTAATAGTATAAAAATTTAATTTTTTATATTATAAACACACATTTCAAATTTAATATTTTCCTGAATATTAAAAAGTGTAAATGCAGTAGGATAAATGGAAAAAATATTCTAAATTTTAGTAATAAGATTCGCCATTTCTATTGCTGTAAGCGCGGCATCCCATCCTTTGTTCCCTAATTTTTTCCCGGAATATTCAAGGCGTAGTTTCACTTTTTCCGCTGAACGTTCCAATGCCTGTTCTATATTATTGGTTGTTATAACTCCAAATGCAATAGGAATATTATATTTTAAAGAAATCTGGGAAATCCCACTGCTTACAGCATTGGAAACATATTTAAAGTGCGGTGTTTCACCTCTTATAACCGCTCCGAGGCATATAAGAGCATTATATTTCTTAAGTTCGGCTAATTTAGCCGCTGCCAGTGAAATCTCAAATGCCCCGGGTACTTTAATTACATCAATATTTTTATCGGGGCATCCGGCAATTTTTAAACATCCTAAAGCCCCTTTTAAAAGTTTTTGACCAATAAGTTCATTAAATCTGCTTAATACAATAGCAAATTTGTAATTTCCACAGGAAAAATTTCCTTCAATAATATTCATAATAACGTACCGTAAAAATAGATTGGAATAAAAATTAAGCGGTATTTCTCAGTAACCTTTGTCTCATGGCTTCTAAAATATGGCTCGCTACATAGTATTTTCCTAAGTTATTATCATCTTCTCTTTTACCGCCATGAAAATCCGATCCGCCTGATTCAAGCAAGAAATACTCATTTACAATCCCGCGGTAAAATTTTATTTGCTGGGGAGAGTGAGAGGGATGAATAACTTCAATGCCATCTACGCCTGTATCTATTAATTCTTTTAACAAAACTTCAGGCATAAACCCCGGGTGAGCAATAAAACTTAATCCACCTGCATCGCTGATGATTTTACATGCACTTTGGGGAGATAAATGTACTTTCTTTTCATAAGCCGGACATCCGTTACCGATGTATTTATTAAAAGCTTCAAAGTATGATGAAGTCAGTCCTTTTTCTACCATTNNTCTACAATTCTAATTGCTCGTTTTAATCTTTCTTCCCTAAAAAAAGTTAAATATCGTTCAAGCTCATCATTTTCAGGTTCAAAAAAGTAGGCTAAGATATGAACTTCTTTATCCCTTATATCAGAACTAATTTCCAATCCGGGAATTACTTCAACACCGACTTTTTTCCCCGCCTCAACAGCCTCAGATATGCCCTTCACATTATCATGATCGGATATACCGATAATATCTATACCGGCGCTTTTAGCTTTAATAACCAATTCTTCCGGTGTATAATAACCATCGGAATATGAAGTATGAGTATGTAAATCTACTTTCCCGCTCATTTGATGTGAATAAGAGATAGTTCGTGTTTCAACTAAACATTTCTTTAAATTTTTCGTAATTAATTATTCTAAGCCTGGAGCCTTCAAGTTCAACCATTCCCTTTTTTGCAAATGAATGTAATGTGCGTGAGATTGTTTCTCTTGAAGTACCTGCCATATTAGCAAGATCGTGCTGGTAAGGTAATTTTTCTATCTCAACAGTGCCTTGCTTTATTTTACCAATGTCATCAGCAAGCTGAAGAATGACAGTTGCGACTTTTCCTTCGGCATCTTTTAAAGATAAGGATTTTATTTTCATATCAGCCGCCCGTAATCTTGATGTTAGCTCCTGAAGCAGCGCTACAGCAATTTCCGGGTGACTTTGGATCAGTTCTAAAAATTCACTTCGTTGTATAATAAAAAGTTCCGAATCTTCCATAGCAGTAACATTTGCTGAACGGGATTGACCGTCTAATATAGCCATTTCGCCAAAGAAATCGGATTCACCGAGAATTGTTAAAATGACTTCCTTACCATCATCACTAACTCTGGAAACCTTAACCTTCCCATTTATAATAACAAAAAGAGCGGACCCCGTTTCGTGTTCAAACAAAACAACGGAATCCTTAATGAAGGTTTTACGAATACCTAATTTTGAAATCTGGTTTAGAGTTGAATCGTTTAACTCCGAGAAAATAGGTACATATTTAAGAAAATCATTACTTTCTTCCATTTTAATCCCTCTTAAATTTTAGTTTACTTTGAAATATAATTTGGATGTGATTGAAAGTCAACTTTATTGAATTACTTATATTAAAAAGTAATATTAACAATAATTCGGGAAAATATTTCAAAGCTAAATTAATCTTAATTTTTCCGGGATTTAAGAAAGGGAGGGACATGATATAATTAAAAAACATTGCTTTTCTTGGCTTATGTGTCTATTTTTACTATCTTATTTTTATAAATAAATTCTGGAGATAAAGCAGCATGGCTATGATGGCCAAGATGAGGAGTTTAGCGCCGACATTTATAATCGGAGTCGGTGTGATTTTTGTCCTTTTTATGGTTATTTCCGATTCCAACATTATGGAAGTTTTTGGACTGAGAACAAGTAATGTGGTGGGTTCAATAAACGGTGAGAAAGTTTCTTATCCGGATTTTAATAAAGCGATGGAAACGGAAAGAGAAAATCTGAAACAACAAAATGGCAAAGATGTTTCAGATGAAGAAAACGATCAATTTCGTGACCAGGTCTGGGATGCGCTTGTAAGCCAAACATTAATTAAACAACAAATTAAAAAGTTAGGTATTACCGTTTCCGACCAGGAAATACGCGATATTATCCTTGGAAACAATCCTCCGGATTTTTTAAAAAAAGAATTTATAGATTCTACAGGAAAATTTAACAGGCAACTTTATTTAAATGCCCTTTACGATCCGCGAAACTCTCAACCGCTAATTCAGGCAGAAGAATATGTAAGACAATCGGTTCTTAATCAAAAACTTCAAAGTATGCTGTTTGCTTCTGTTAACATAAGCGAAGGAGAACTACGCAATAAGTTTATTGAACAAAATACAAAGATAAATGAACAATATGTACGCCTAAGCTTGGACCAATTTCCTGAAGCAGGCATTAAAGTTTCCAATGAAGATATTAAGAATTATTACGATAAACATTTAGACCAATTCGAGATTAAAGCTCAAAGAAAATTAAAATACGTTTTGTTTGCTGCAGTCCCTTCCGGTGAAGATTCTGCAAACATTAGGATGAACCTTGAAAATATTATAAGCCAGTCTAAAAACGACACAACAAGCTTCAAAACTTTGGTAGAAACATTTTCGTCCTTACCTTATTCAAAAGATACTTTAGCTATTTCATCTTTACCAACTATGGGTGCAGATCAAATTATGAATGCAGTTCCGGGATCAATAATAGGTCCTTTCGCGTCACCTCAAGGTTATAAACTGTATCATGTATTAGGAGTTGTTTCATCAGGCGAACCTGTTATCAGAGCTTCTCATATCCTTATAAATCAATTTGGTGATGATGCTAAAAACTCTGAATGGGCTATGAAAGTTTATAAAGAACTACAGAACGGCGCTGATTTTGCGGCAACTGCTAAAAAATATTCCAAGGATCCGAGCAGCGCTGCAAACGGCGGAGATTTAGGCTGGTTCGGCAAAGGCAGAATGGTGCCTGAATTTGAAAAAGCCGCATTTGCCGGTAAAATTGGCGTTGTTCAAAAACCTATAAAAACCAATTACGGTTATCATATTATTAAGGTTATAGGAATTTCGAATAAAAAATATGTGATTGAACAAATAGTTAGCGCTATTAAAGCTTCTGCTTCAACTAAAGACCAAATTTTAAACAATGCAAAAGACTTTTCTTATATTGCCAATAAAGACGACTTTACAAAAGAAGCTAAATTAATGAATTATAAAATTTCAGAAACGTCTCCATTTGTTAAAGGGATATATCCTTATATCCCGGGAATCGGCATCAGCCAAAATGTAATGGATTTTGCATTTGATAATAGTTTGAACGCAATTAGCGATGCTATTAGAACGCAAGGCGGATTTGTAGTTATACAGGTTTCGGGGATAATAAAAGCAGGTGCCAAACCGCTTACTGATGTCAAGGAGCAGGTGAGAGGGTTTGTCTTAAGGGAAAAGAGATTTGAGCTTGCGAAAAAAGAAACTGAAAATATTAAATCAAAAATTAATGGCGATCTTTCAAAAGTTTCAGCAGTTGATCAAAGAGTTACAGTAAATCAAACGGGAGATTTCAATCCTTCGGGACAAATTCCGGGCATTGGCGTAGATTATACTGTAACCGCAAAATCGCTTACATTGCCTTTAAATACACTTTCCGAACCGGTGAAGGGAAATAGCGGTTATTATTTAATTAAAGTACTTTCGCGTACGCCGTTTGATGCTTCAGCATATTCTGCACAAAGAAATTCAATTAGGGATAATATCCTTCAACAAAAGAGAAGCATGTTCTTTTCAGAATGGATGGCAAAAATGAAGCAGGATGCAGATATAGTCGATAACAGAACGCAATTTTTTGGACAATAGGGAACAAGAATAATTTTAGTTACTGCCCCCGGTAAAAAATACACCGGGGGCTTTTATTTTTTAAATATGTAAAAATATCATTAATTTAATATGATATTGAATCATTCATAATGTAATGAAATATACTTATACTGCTATTTATTGTAAAAATTATAATAACGGCTAATATATTTGAATTCTTGGTTTGTTTTTTTAATTCATTCTATTATTTTGGTTCCAGGATTTTTACTATGACAAATAAAATATACTTAACCGGATTTATGGGCTCGGGTAAAAGTACTATAGGACCCATTTTAGCAAATACTCTTGGCTGGATTTTTTTCGATCTTGATATTATTATAGAACAAAAGGAAGGTAAAAAAATTTCCCGGATTTTTGAGGAAAACGGAGAAGAGTATTTTAGGAATCTGGAAACAGAAATATTAAAGGATTTAGCGGCGAGAGAAAATGTAATAGTTGCGCTTGGCGGAGGTACCATTACAAATCAAGATAACATAGATTTTTTGAAGAAAATAGGAATGATTATTTACATCAAAATTTCCGCCGAATCAGCTTATAAAAGGCTGCGTTTCAAGCGGGACAGGCCTATCCTTTCGCGTAACGGCACGGTAAATCTATCAAAGACTGAATTTATCGGGAAGATTGCACAGTTGCTCTCAGCTAGAAATAGATATTATGAACAAGCAGATATAATTATTGAAACGGATAATTTACCAATCGGGGTCACAATAGATAAAATTGCAAAAGCTATTAAGGCTGGTAAATAAATCACGGAAAATTTCGCCGGGCATTAATTACAGTCCGGTTTTAATTTTGAATGAAGTTTTTTTAGTCAAAAAAAATTAGATGAATAATTTGAATTAAAGGAACAAATTTGTGAAGAAAATAGATGTATTATTGAGAGATAGCTCATATCCGATTTTAATAGGTAGCGGAATTCTTCCAAAATTAAACGGGCTTTTGGAAAAATATAAGTTGAATAGAAATATTCTATTTATTATTGATGAAAAAGTAATGGAATATCATAATAAAAGAATTGTAAATGAATTATATTCATATAAAGGGAAGATGAACTGTTATGTTGTTAAACAGGGTGAAAAGTCAAAATCATATTTAGAGCTAAATAAAATATATTCTTTCCTTCTTAAAAATAATTACGGACGGGATTCATTGATAATTGCAGTTGGCGGCGGCGTTACCGGCGATCTTGCAGGATATGCGGCGGCAACCTTTATGCGGGGGATTCAATTGATTCATATGCCGACGACATTACTTTCTATGGTCGATAGCTCAATAGGCGGCAAGACAGGGATAAATTTTGAAGATAAAAAGAATATGATAGGTGCATTTTATCAACCGAAATTAGTGCTTATTGATTCGGACTTTATAAATACTCTTCCCGAAAGAGAAATTATTTCGGGACTGGGGGAGGTTATTAAATACACATATCTCGCCGACGAAAAATTCTTTTTATATGTGTTGGAAAATCTTGATAAGGCATATAAGAATAATGATGAGGTGTTGGGACAATTTATATATAACTCAGCGGCAATTAAGGCTGAAGTGGTATCCCGGGATGAAAAAGAATCAGGGTTAAGGAAAATTCTTAATTTAGGTCATACATTTGCACATTCATTTGAGACTAATTTAAAATTTAAAATAAAACACGGGGAAGCTGTTATTGCCGGAATTATTTCGGCATTATTCCTTTCTCAAAAAACAGGTCTAATTTCAGATCAGGATTTGAAATACTACCTTAGCCTGCCGCTAAAGGTAAAACTGCCTTTACAGCTTAAAAAGCCCGGCATTGAGAATCTATACAATGTAATGCTTCATGACAAAAAGAACAGGGAAGGTAAAATCAAGTTTGTATTGGTTTCAGGTCCGGGAAAAATTATTCTTGATGCAGAAGCTGATAAAAAAGCAGTGTCCTATGCAATAAATAAGATGAAACAAAATATTCATTGATTTTGATTCAAATTGAGAACAAGTTAATAATTCCAATCTGAGACAATAATAATATTTTGTTCATCAGAAAGGCTATTTTATTTATAAAAAAGAGATGGTTTTTCATCCTCTTACATAATATTAGCCAAAATACTAGGGTTATTCTATATAGTTTGTAAAGTTATTGTTTAAAAGAGGACTGCCGGAATGAAGGGCATTCCAGCAGCTTTTAGTGACTTTCTTGTGGAGGGATGTTATGCTTAAAACTATTTTCAGGATATATTATACAAGTCTGGTGCCAGAAAAAAAGTTGCAAATTCAGCAAAAAAATGCATGTCATTTGATATCAGATACTTTATTACATGTAAAAATTACATATAGGCTAACATTTTTACTTATTTGTGTAAAAAATTTAATTGTTTAAAAGAAGGGCTGGCTGGTCATTGAGGAAAAACCAGCCAGTTATGATGAATTTTAGTGCGAGGGTTTTGCTTAAACTATTTTCTATTTCATTTATAATGTATCAAGTTGCATGCCATTATATTTGTTGAAATCGCAATGCTTTTTAATTCTCCGTCTGTCTGATTTTAAGATAGTTCCAAATTATTGCTTATTTTAAGACATAAACTTTTCTGTGGATTTGTTAAATTTGTTTTGTCAAATAAAATAATGGAGAAATACACGTGCTTGATTTAAGAGTAAGCTCTGAAATTGATTATGCAAGTGAAATTAAGCGGTTAAAAAAAGAGAATAATGCGGTTATTCTTGCACATTTTTACCAGGAATCTGAAATTCAGGATATAGCCGATGTGGTTGGCGATAGTCTTGAGCTTTCCAGGAAGGCTAAATCTACTAATGCAGATGTAATTGTTTTTGCGGGTGTACATTTTATGGCTGAAACTGCAAAAATATTAAACCCTGATAAGTTGGTGCTTTTACCCGATTTAACGGCAGGTTGTTCATTAGCGGATAGTTGTCCGGCGCTGATTTTTAAAGCCTTTCACGAATTACACCCGGATCATTTAGCTATTACATATATAAACTGTTCGGCAGAAGTAAAGGCGTTGAGCGATATAATTTGTACATCAAGCAATGCTGAAAATATTATTAGGCGGATTCCGGAAAATCAGCCAATTCTATTTTCTCCAGATAAAAATCTGGGCAATTATTTAATAAAAAAAACCGGCAGAAAAATGCTTCTTTGGGACGGTTCCTGTATAGTTCACGAAACATTCAGCGAAAGGAAAATAATTGAGCTTAAGGTTCAGCACCCTGAAGCAAAGATAATTGCACATCCTGAATGTGAGGAAACAATTTTAAGACATGCGGATTTTATTGGTTCTACAAGCAAATTACTCCGGTATATTGCCGAAGATAATGCAAAAAACTACATAGTAGTTACAGAACCTGGAATTCTTCATCAGATGAGAAAATTAGCGCCATGGAAAAATTTCATTGCAGCTCCGCCGGAAGCGAATTGCAGTTGCAATGAATGCCCTTACATGAAGTTGAATACTCTGGAAAAGCTTTACCTGTGTATGCGTGATAAAACGCCACAGATAAATCTAAGTAAAGAAATAATAACGAAAGCTTTGCGTCCAATTGAAAGAATGCTCCAGATGAGTTCGCCGGCCTGATCAAGCTTTCCTTAAAATTATCTTAAATGTTGTTCCTTCTCCGGGAGCGGAAGTCTTTACAAAGATTTTACCCTGATGGTATACTTCAATGATTCTCTTTGAAAGACTTAGCCCTAACCCCCAGCCTCTTCGCTTTGTACTATAACCAGGTCGGAATATATCTTTTCGTCTTTTCAAATCTATCCCTTTCCCGTTATCAACCACATCTATTTCAACATTTCTTTTTACTGCTTTAACGGATAGATTTATTTTCCCTTCTTTTTGCTCAATTGCATCAAGAGCGTTCTTAATTAAGTTTTCAATTACCCATTCAAAGAGTTCAGAGTTTAATTCTGCACTTACATGCTTATCGCCGGAAATTGTAAGATCAATATTCCTGCCTGTCTGGGGAAGCCTGCGCTGAAAATAATCAACTACTTTAGTAATTTCTTCGTAAACAATTTTCTCTTTTCTCTCCGGTATTGCCCCAATCTTAGAAAAACGGTAAGTGATTTTACTAAGCCTGTCTACATCATTATTTATTTCTTCAGCTATATCGATTACTTTATCGGGGTCTTTGTAACTTATTCTTAACATTTCCAGCCAGCCCATCAGACTGGATATAGGCGTTCCAAATTGATGCGCAGTTTCTTTTGCCATTCCTACCCAAATGTTACTTTGTTCGCTTCTCTTTATATTGCTAAAACCTATATAACCGAGGATAATAAATAAAGCGGCAATCAATATCTGAAGATAAGGATAGTATTTTAACTGAACTACCAGATCCGAGTCGCCATAATGTATTCTTTGTAAAATAACGGTATCCTTATAGGTAACTTCAATCGGTTTATGAACAGCGTCCATCTCTTTTATTTTTTGATTAAAAAACTCTTCAAGTTTATTATTAGAAAGGGATGTATCATAACTAATATTCCTGATGTCTTTTATATCGGTTTTATTTCCGATAGTTATTTTGTTATCAGGTCCGCTGTTTATAAGTGGAAAGTCGATTGGCTTTAAAATATTTTCAAATAAGAAAGTAATATCAACTTCAGGGCGGGAGGTATTAGCCACATACTCTATTCCGTTTGCATAAAGCTGAACGATTTGCCTTTCGGTGATCTGGAGTCTATGCACAAGTTTTTGGGTATAAATAAGTGTGCCTACTGCAATTATGATTGCAGTTACAAGAAGTGTTACTTTTAGGTTTATTGAAGCTGGACCACCCGACATTTTCATCTGAAGAATCCTCTTAATATTAAAACTTTTCTTAAGCTTAATAAAGTTATTAAAACTAAAGAGACTAACAAAGGCAGAAGGAATGACAATTATTGACTTATCCAGAGTGTTTCTGGAATCCTTATGCTTATGATTGTATTGGGACTTAGGCAGAGGAAGAAATTACCTTCCAACATTACACGGTTCTGAGGAACATGGATAAATGCGGCATTGTGAACAAAT
>PLNZ01000436.1 GCA_003142915.1 Ignavibacteriales bacterium
ATGGGTATAAATGAAACGCCTAATATCCTGGTTTATGAATCCTCGGAAGGCAGCCTTGGAATTCTCTCTCAATTGGTTGAAAATGTTAATTTATTCCGGGAAATAATTAAAGAAGCATATTCAGTTTGCTACTTTAAAGACGGAAAAGATACTAAACCTGAATATGGGCCCGCGACTTATAACGATCTTCTTAATTACTATAATCAGGGGTACCATCTGATAATTGACAGGCATTTGATAAAAGAGCAGCTTGAAAAATTAATAAACTGTCAATTGGAGATATTAAGTAGTTCTGACTTTTCTAACTATGAAGAACAATATCAAAGTCTTATAGAACGGATTGATCCTACATCGGTTACTGAGAAAATATTTCTTGAGTACTTATATAAAAATAATTTGAGATTACCGGATTCACCTCAATATACAATAAATGATATTTATGTTAGACCGGATTTTTATTATAAAGAAGGCAATGTTTGTGTCTTCTGCGACGGAACTCCTCATGATGAATTTCTTATAAAAGAGTCGGATAAAAGTAAAAGACAGGCTCTTATAAATAAGGGTTACGATGTAGTTGTTTATTATTACAGAGATTCAATGGAAGATTTAGTAAAACATAGAAGCGATATTTTTTATAAAGTAAAATAGTATGCCTACAGATTTTCAACCGGGTTCACTTGTAAGATTACGTAATAGGGATTGGGTTGTAATGCCCTCCAATGACGATAAGCTTCTGATAGTTAAACCATTGGGAGGAACTGATGAAGAATCTACAGGGATATATTTACCGTTAGCGCTTGCTGATGAGCAGCCAAAAAGTAGTAAATTCCCGGATCCTTCGGTAGAAGATTTGGGAAATTATTCAACTGCTAAACTTCTTTATAACGGAGCCCGTTTATCATTTAGGAATGTTTCTGGTCCCTTCCGATCAATGGGGCGGTTATCATTTCGACCCCGGTCCTATCAGGTTGTCCCTTTAATAATGTCTCTTCGTCAGGACAAAATACGATTGCTGATTGCCGATGATGTCGGTGTTGGTAAAACTATAGAAGCCTTAATGGTCGTCCGTGAACTTCTTGATAGAGGCGAAATTAAACGCTTTGCGGTAGTTTGTCTCCCGCACCTTTGCGAACAATGGCATCAGGAATTGAAAGATAAATTCTCAATTGATGCCGTAATTGTCCGGTCAAGTACTGCCGCTAAATTAGATAGGCAGATTAGAGGAGATCAAACATTATTTAAAGCTTATCCGTATCAGGTAATATCAATTGATTTTATCAAATCTGATAAAAGAAGAAGCTTGTTTCTGATGGATTGCCCCGAATTGGTGATCGTTGATGAAGCGCATACTTGCACAAAACCAGCCGGTGCCAGCCCAAAGCAGCAACAAAGATATTATTTAGTATCGGATATTGCTAAGAAGAAAGGTCAGCATTTATTATTATTAACTGCGACCCCGCATAGCGGTAAACAGCAGGAATTCCAATCGTTGCTTGGATTATTGAACCCCGAATATGAAAATATTAATATAGTTAGTTCCCAATATGAAGTGCGGAAAGAAATGGCAGCGCATATCATTATTAGAAGACGCGCTGATGTTGAACAATGGTATGAGAAAACAAATTTCCCTGAACGTGAGCAGGGTGAAGTCGCTTATTCATTATCACCGGAGTATAAAAAAATATTTAGCGATCTTCTGGAATTTACAAGGTCAATGGATACTTCCGATATACTTCAGAATTCACGAAAGAAATTTAAGTACTTTGCCATCCTTTCATTATTACGCGGAGTTATGTCAAGTCCCGGCGCGGGTATAGAAATGCTTTCGCGTAAAGCTCAAAAGCTAAGCGAGGACGAAGATGATCAGATAGAGATTATTAATCCGGTTGCCGATAGTGATGAAACAGATTCAGATGCAGCGCCCGAAAATCTTCTTGAAAAGATCGAATTGAAATCAGATGAATCAAAGCTGCTTTCTGAAATTTCAAAGAGATTGGAAAATATTAAGGATAATAAAGCTGAAGAGGCGGTAAAACTTATTCATCAGTGGTTAAAAGAAGGTTTCAATCCGGTTATCTTTTGTCGTTTTATTCCGACTGCAAAATATTTAGGTGAATATTTTAAAGATAAGTTGCCTAAGAATACTGAGCTTTTAGTAATAACCGGTGAAATGGTTGATGAAGAACGAAAAGCGAAGGTAGATGAATTTGGAGAATCATCTAACAGAAAGCTTTTAATTGCTACTGACTGTCTTAGTGAAGGTATTAACCTGCAAAAACATTTCAATGCCGTTCTTCATTATGACTTACCTTGGAACCCTAATAGATTGGAACAGCGCGAAGGAAGAGTCGATAGATTTGGGCAGACTTTTGCAAAAGTTAAAGCGTACTTGCTTTGGGGAAAGGATAATCCTATCGACTCTGCAGTACTTAATATTTTATTAATGAAAGCAAGAGAGATAAGAAGGCAGACAGGGATATCTGTCCCTTTCCCTGAAGATAGCCAAAGCCTGATGGATAGCTTACTCAATGCAGTTATACTTAGTCCAAATGCAGTAAAAATTGATAATCAATTAGAACTGGATTTATATTCAATTGAAATTCAGGATAAATCTCTTCAGGTTACAAACGCTTATGAAAAGGCGGCGGAAAGAGATAAAATTACGAGGAGCGTTTTTGCCCAGTATTCAATTAAAGTAAATGAAATTGAACAAGATTTAAAAGATGTTGATGAAGCAATAGGCAATCCCGAAGCTGTTAAGAATTTTGTCCTGGACTCCGTTTTGCTGTTGGGCGCTCAAATGAGATCGTATAAAGAAGGATATCTTCTTTATACTACCAACCTGCCGTTTGTATTTAGATCAATTTTTAATAGGCATGATGAAGTTAAGATAACATTTATATCACCCACACCTGAAGGTTATGAATATATAGGAAGGAACCATCCTTTTGTTGAACAACTGAGCCAGTTTATGTTGAATAACGCTCTGATTAGAAATGGAGAAAAATTAGTTGCGCGGACATCGGTTATTACAACTGATAAAATAAATGAGAAGGCATCAATTTTTCAGTTAAGAGTCAGAAATATAATATCCGAAAGAGCGGGCAGCAGGCAAATTGTAGCGGAAGAAATGATCTTGTGGGGCTATAAGGGAAACCTTAATGCAAGCTTATTCATTAACCAATTGGAAGCTGAAAAATTGATAGAAGAAGCTTTCCCTTTAGAAGATATTTCAAGACAACGACAAACGGCTTTGATAAATAATGAAATCAATGAATTTAAAAACTTAAATCCGGTTTTGAAAGAAGTAGTAAGAGAACGATCGGAGATACTGATTGCCGCTCATGAAAGATTTAGAAATTTATTAGGCGGGCAAAAATATAAAGTTGTTGAACCGGTGCTGCCGCCTGATATTCTTGGAATTTATGTCTTAATACCAAAGATTAAATAAATGACAAAAAGAAAATTATTAACTGAATCGGAAACCTTAGAGTTAAAAACTTCTCTTTCTGAAAAAGAAGAAATATTGGAAACAATATCAGCTTTCTCAAATAAAAGAGGAGGCAAATTGCTCGTCGGCGTTGAACCCTCAGGCAAGGTAGTTGGTATTAGTATTGGCAAAAACACCATCGAAAATCTGGCAGGAGATATTAAACAGAATACCGATCCGAAAGTATTCCCGGATATTTCATTACAAAGGATTGATTCAAAAGATGTAATTGAAATTAAAGTTCCTGAATATCCGGTAAAGCCGGTTTTTGTTAAAGACAAAGTTTTCATAAGGGTAGGTAAATCGAACCAAAAAGCATCTGCAGAAAAAATCAGGTCATTCATTATTGAGCAGCGAAATAGGAAATGGGATAGTGAACCCTCACCGGCTAAATTAAATGAAATATCGACTCCCAGTGTAAAATCTTTTATTAAAAGGTATGAAGAAGAAAGAGATGTAACACTTGAAAATTCCGGATCAACTGAATCAATTATTAAAAAGCTGAATCTATTAAAAGGTAAAAAACCGACTAATGCAGCAGTTTTGTTATTCTCAAAGGAACCGCAATCGCATTTTTATAGTTCTCTTGTCCGATGTGCCAGGTTTAAAGGGACTGAACCAATCGACTTTTTAGATATGCAGGACATAGAAGGAACCATTATTGAGCAGGTTCCTTCTGTTTTATCCTTCATAAGAAAACACCTGAATATTGCCGCTTCTATTAAAGGCAAACCGGAAAGAGAAGATATTTGGGAAATACCAAGAGATGCATTGCGCGAAGCGATTATAAATGCAATTTGTCATAGGGACTATGAAAGCGCTGCAAATGTTCAGGTAAGAATATTTGATGACCGTTTGGAAATTTGGAATCCCGGGTTGCTGCCTGAGAATATTTCAATAGCCGGGCTTAAGAAAGAACATCCCTCAGTTCCCCGCAATGAATCCATTGCGAGATGCTTTTACATGATTAAGTATATAGAGCAATGGGGAACGGGCACTAACCGTATTGTAAGATTATGTAAGCAGGCTGGTATTAAAGAGCCGGAATTCAAAGAAAGCGGCGGAAGTTTTGTTATTGTTTTTCCGAGAATTATTGAAAAGGCAACTCCACTTCAATTAAAATTATCTGATACTCAAAAAAGAATATTGGATTATTTATCCGGAGTGGAACAAGCTTCTCCCACAGAAATAGCAGATTCTTTAAAAATTAATCGTAGTACAGTTCAGCGCAATCTTAAAAGTTTATCTCCTTTGATTGAGTGGACTGGGACTTCAGCTAAGGACCCAAAGGGCAAATATAAAATTATAATATTTGATTGAATGGACAGCGCTTCAGCTAAAGACCCCAAAAGTAAATATGCTATTAAGGATCATGTTGACGATTCAAAAGTGACTGAGTAATGTCGAAGTAGTGACGGAGTATGCGGCAGTATGCGGCAGTATGCGGCAGTAGAAAAATATTTTTATGAAAACAACCTCGATACATGTTGAAGGGCAGATAATTTCCCCGGAAATTTTTGACGGGCTTGACTCAAATGAAGTACCGGGCCAATTGCCGCAGGATTTTGGCTTTGAAAGAGGTACAAGAGTAAAAGATGAAATAACAAGAGCCTGGACAGATTGTATTTGATCAGTGTTTCAATTTCAAGCTCAAGCAAAATAATAACCAACAAAAAACATAAGAACCGCGCAGCGGTGACATATATGTCCGCCGCTAGGCGGATTAGT
>PLNZ01000364.1 GCA_003142915.1 Ignavibacteriales bacterium
AGCCGGTTAATTCTTCGGCTGTGTGATTCATCTGTTTAATATTGCTGTTTGTATCAATTGTAATTACGCCGTCGCCAATACTGTATAGAACTGTTTTAAATTCTTCATGATGCGCCCGTAGCTCTTTTTCCTTAACAAGTAATTCTCTGAAAATATTCCTTTGACGGTAATGATAAAACCAAAAAAGCCCCCCGCTCAAAACTAATATTAAAAGAACGGCGAATGAGATAGTTACAAATTCTTTATAATAAAGCCCGGCATAAATTTCACTATCATCTATTTTAGCGATCATAATCCATGGTGTACCGCTTACCGGGCTTATATATGATAATACATTTGTACCGTGATAGCTGACTCCTTCAAAAATTCCTTTGTAACCAAGAACGGCTTGTACTGCCGGAACTTCTTTTCTTGTTAAAGGTATCGTTAATATTAATGCCGCGCTGCGCCGATGGTTTAGTTCATTCAAATACAGGACGTTTCCATTCTCCCTTCTTACAATTAAAGTTTCGGATGTTTTACTTGGAACAGGCCATTCTTTTATTATCGGATACAAAAAGGTTTCAGGGTTAACACGTAAAATTAAGACCGCAATAACAAAATTGTTTTTATCAATAACGGGGGCTATATAATCCAGATAAATTTCATTATGCAGCGAAGACCTGTATAAATCCGTAGATATTATTTTTTTCTCTTTAACCGCTCTTTTAATAAAGCTGGCTGTAGTTGAATCGATTTGTTGAAGTTTAGAATCCAATGAAAGAAGTGACTTCCCTTCAATATTGGATAATATTATATTACTGTAATCCGAATTAGCATTAATTAACGTAAAATTTTTAATTATTTCAGATTTCAAGGAAGCATTTGATTTAGAACCAAGCGAATTTTCTAAACTGCCGACAAAAAACGGATTTTGCGAAAAGATTTTTGCGTCGGAAAACCTTTCATTATTCCAATTCGTAATTTGAGAAATCTTTAATGTGGCAATTGCTTTCAGTTCGTTATATGCTTGGCTGCGGATGGTTTTAACTTCGTAAGAAAAGTAAAAGTATGCGCCAAGAAAGAGCATTATAGAAAGAGATGCAATAATAACCAGAATATGCCGCTTCCTTGTTAAAATAACTTTTATTTTTAAATTCATATTAAGCTCCTCTAATTATAGAATTCGGGCATATTAGTATCCGGAAAAACAAATTCAGACATGAATATATATACCGGAATTTAACCGTATAAACTATTACTCAATTGAAGCATTCTTTGCTTTTTACCTAAAATATAACTTAATCATTTAGCACGGAAAAGCAATCCATCAAAGGGATGAAAAAGGGACTACATCTTTAGGGTGAGATATATAGACGGGGCATGCCTACAGGACAGGCAGGCATGCCCCGTCTGTATAGGATTTAATTCTATTATAGTTAGGTTAAAATGTGATGGAAGTATGAATTTGATTAATCAAATTCATACATAAGTTTCAATCCACATGCACGTATGCAGCGGGACACAAATTATTTATTCTTGGCATAAAACTTTTTGTTTTTCGAGAAGAAAGCGGTTTTAAACCGCATCCTCATATAGCCCTTTGTAGCGGGGGAGGGATTCGAACCCCCGACACATGGATTATGATTCCATTGCTCTAACCTGCTGAGCTACCTCGCCAAATAATATAAAAAACGAATATTAAATATAAGGCATCATGTTCCAAACTTCAAGTTAAGTCAACTTGATGATTTTGAAATTTCGAAAAGAGCTGGTCAAGACGATGTATGAAATCTCTTTCTAAGAAGATAAATAAAAACCGGCGCGCCGATTAAAGCTGTTACAGCCCCGACAGGCAATTCAGAAGGAGATACTACCGTGCGGGCAATTGTATCTGCTAATATAAGATAGGCAGCGCCAATAAAAAAAGAAGCAGGTAATACGATCCTGTTATCGACACCGAAAATCATTCTGCAGGCATGGGGTATTAATAATCCTACAAACCCTATTATTCCGCTTACCGATACAATTGCTCCGATCATTAGACTGGTTAGTATATATGTCATGTTTTTAAGAAATGAAGTATTTACACCAAGCTGTTTAGCCGTATCGCTTCCCATACTGAACAAATTGTATTTATTGGAATTAAGAATCAGAATAAAGGAAACAATAAAAGTAACGGGCAATACAATTTTTAGATTTTCTTTTGGTGCGTTTGAAAGATTGCCGATAAGCCAGAAAACAGCAGATCTGAGGGAATCATTAAGCATTGTAATTACTAGTAAAATTGCAGCCGAGAAAAATGCTCCGACCATAACGCCGGTTAATATCAATACATTAGGTTCCAATTCACCAAATCTTTTACCGAGAATAAAAACCAGAATCATTACCAGTAAAGCACCTGCAAAAGAAAAGACCTGCGTACCTAAAATTGAAGTGCCGATTAAAAATGAAAGTACAGCTCCAAAAGTCCCGCCGCTTGAAATTCCGAGAATATAAGGTTCGGCCAGAGGGTTCCCTAAAAGCGCCTGGAATACCGCCCCGGCAATTGATAATCCGCCTCCTACTGCAACGGCAAAAAGAACCCTCGGTAACCGGATCTCAAAAATAATTTGTGAGACGATCTGATTTGAAGAATTAGAAAAGAAAGCTGAATATAAGTCGCCAATACTTATTTTTACCGGACCGGCCCACAAACCGACAGCAATCGAGACCAAAGTAACAGCCGAAAATAAAATAAGCAAAGAAATATATCGTGCTAAACTCAGTCCTTTATCTGCTGCCATAAAACATCCAATAGCTCTTGAATACCATATTTGGAAACTGCAGAAAAAATTAAGATCGGCCCTTTATAACCTCGTATTTTTGTACGGGCTATTTTTTTCAGTTCAGCAGCGGAAAGAAGATCAGCTTTTGTTAAGGCAACTAATTTTTTCTTTTCGCTTAGAACTTTAGAATATTCATCGAGTTCATTCAAAAGAGTTTTATAATCGGCGGAATAATTTTCCGAGGTTATATCAATCATTAGCAACAGAATTTTTGTACGCTCGATATGACGGAGAAATTTAATTCCAAGACCTTTTCCAAGATGTGCGCCTTCAATTATTCCGGGAATATCGGCTACGGTAAATCCCTTGTAATCTTTATACCTGACAATCCCGAGATTAGGCTCAAGAGTAGTGAAAGGATAATCAGCTATTTTAGGTTTAGCTTCCGAGATTGAAGATATTAAAGTTGACTTACCGGCATTTGGAAAACCTACAAGTCCAACATCGGCAATAAGTTTTAACTCAAGAGTTATATTTTTTTCTTCGCCCGGTTTTCCAGGTTCGGCAAAACGTGGAGCTTGTCTTGTTGGTGTAGCAAAATTACTGTTACCTTTACCGCCTTTACCTCCTTTTGCTGCAACAAATTCTTTCCCTTTTAAATCAAGATCGCATAGTACTTCATCTGATTCAGCATCTTTAAAAATTGTTCCGACGGGTACTTTAATAATAATATCGTCACCCGTTTTACCATCTTTCAAAGAATTTCCGCCGTGGTCGCCGTCATCGGCAAAGTATTTATGCCGATAGTGAAAATCCAAAAGAGTTGTAAGATTAGTATCTGCAACAAAAATTATATTTCCTCCGTTACC
>PLNZ01000089.1 GCA_003142915.1 Ignavibacteriales bacterium
GTAAAAATAGTTTTATTGGATATAAACGATGAGAATCTAAAGAAGAAGACGGAAGCATTAAAACAAATTAATAAAAATGTAATCGGATTTAAGTGCAGCGTTTTAGATGAAGCAAGCATTCAAAAGGCGCAAGCCGCTATTCTGAATGAGTTCGGCCGCATAGATATTTTGGTAAACGCAGCCGGTGGAAATATTGCCGGTGCAACAATAGGCATTGATCAAACTATTTTTGACCTGCAGATTGATCAATTTAAAAAAGTAATGGATCTAAACCTTAACGGAACTGTTTTACCAACATTGATATTTGGGAAAACTATGGCTGAACAAAAAAGCGGATCAATAATAAATATCTCCTCGATGGCAGCCTCAAGAGCTATTAGCCGCATTGTAGGATACTCTTCTGCAAAAGCCGCTATTGAGAATTTTACCCGGTGGATGGCTGTAGAACTAGCATCAAAATTCGGAGGCGGCATCCGGGTAAATGCGATAGCCCCGGGCTGGCTTATAACCGAACAAAATAGGGCGTTATTAACCAATGAAGACGGTTCCTTAACAGAGAGAGGAAAAACAGTTATAAACTTGACTCCATTTAAAAGATTCGGCGATCCCAGTGAACTTATAGGAGCTGTTTTATTTCTTGCAAGCGATGCGGCTAAATTCGTCACAGGAGTAATTATTCCTATCGATGGCGGTTTCAGTTCTTTTAGCGGTGTATAATTTTTAATAATCAGCCATCAACAAAAACTAATATAATTTAGCTTCTTCCATAGTTGGAACAAGCAGATGGAAAATTAATAACGCAGGCAGGTAAACTATACCGGCTAAAATAAATAATGATAAATAACTGCCTGTAAATTGTAATATAAACCCTGCTGCTGCAGCTAACAGCAACCCTCCGATTGCACCGGCCATTCCGCCTAATCCTACAACGGAACCAACGGCTTTTTTAGGGAACATATCCGGTACAGTTGTAAACAAATTAGCAGACCAACCTTGATGACCGGAAGTTGCTAATCCTATCAAAAAAACAGCCCACCATTCAGGGACTAAAGATGCAAACACAATTGGAACAATCACAATTGCACAAATCAGCATTACAACTTTTCTTCCTTTATTTATGCTCCAGCCTCTTTTAATAAATGTGCCGGAAAGCCATCCTCCGCCAACACTGCCGATTGTTGTCATAGTATAAATGACAATTAAAGGTAATCCGAGGTGGGTTAAATTCAGCCCATACCTTTGACTAAAGAATTTCGGAAGCCAGTAAATATAAAACCACCAAATGGGATCGGTCAGAAATTTACCTGCAGCAAAAGCCCATGTTTGTCTATATTTTAATAATTTTATCCAGGGAATTTTTTCAGATTGAATTTCGGCAGGATCGCTTTGAATAAAAGCGATTTCCTCTTTGGTTACTTTTTTATGTTTCTCAGGAATTTCATATAGCCATAGCCAGAGTACAATCCAGATAAATCCTAACAGCCCAGTAAATATGAAGGCAGCGCGCCACCCGAATGTTAGCGCAATCCATGGAACCACGAGGGGAGCGACAATCGCGCCGGCATTAGCTCCCGAATTAAATATTCCAAGCGCAAGAGCTCTTTCTTTTTTTGGAAACCATTCAGCCGTAGCTTTGATAGCAGCCGGAAAGTTTCCCGATTCTCCTAAGCCCAAAAAAAATCTCGCAACGCCAAAGCCAAAAACTGTTTTAACAAGAGTATGACCCATTGCTGCAATACTCCATATAACAGTTGATATTGTGTACCCGATTTTTGTACCAACCTTATCTATAAACCTTCCGACAAATAAAAAGCCTAAAGCATAAGCAGCCGTAAAAGCTGCGATGATATAACCGTATTCAATTTCATTCCAGCCAATATCCTTTTGTAGAACCGGGGCTAATATTCCGAATACCTGTCTATCAATATAGATTATTGTTGTTGCAAAAAAGAGTAAACCGCAGATTGTCCAGCGGTATAAACCCATTTTCCTTGACGTAATAGAATTCCTCCGCCTAATATTTTTTCCCATTCGTTTTAATTGAGTTCATTATTTCCAACAAGTTAAATAAATAGTTTAATTGAATTAATTAGTCATGTTATGCAGTTATTAAAATTTTATTAATTAACCCCGACACCTGCCCGTCTTGCGGCGGACAGGTGTCGGGGCAATTTTAAATATCTTTTGCGTAACAATAATCACCTTACGAAAAATCTTATTATTATGATGCCATTGGCTGAATCGCCTAAAACTAAATTGTTCAGCAAAATATTTAGCGACTCCGGCTTTTATCCTCCCATTGCTTTTCCAACTGCTCGAGAGTTTTACCCTTCATCTCCGGAACCTTCCTTTTCATAATGCTCTATCCCAATGCATCCGATTATATTTTCATTATCAACTGAAACGATAAATTGGATTTTAGAATTTCCCAGGTCGGGAACTGGAAGTTCGTTTTTATTTAATAGGGAAATTATTTTGTCTTGATCATATTTATTAGATAATCGGTATTCAATAGTTTTCATATTTTGCTAATAATTGTTGATTAATTTATTAAACTTCAGCATCTTGGATTTCAGTTGTTAAAAATATTTTTTCTTCTTTTGATTTACGGTAATGTTGATGTACAATATGCACATTTTGTTGCTTTTTTCGATACTTTTGAAAAACAATACGGACAATCTTTTGTCGTAGATTCCGGCACAGTTATTTTGTCGAGCTTTTTAACCCTCTGAAATGCTTTAACAAGTAAGAAAACCGAAAATGCAACTATTAAAAAACTTACGACACTGTTAACGAAAAGTCCGTAATTTAAAGTTACTGCTCCGGCTGACACAGCATCTTTAATAGTTGTATAAGGTCCATGTATTTTTGCACCTTCTTTAAGAACAAGGAACAATTGTGAAAAGTCCACATTGCCAATAAGTAATCCGATAGGCGGCATTATAACATCGTCTACAAGCGATTTAACAATTGTACCGAAAGCCGCACCAATAATTATACCGACAGCCATATCCAGAACGTTCCCCTTCAATGCGAAGTCCCTGAATTCTTTAATCATAAAAGATCTCCTTTCAATTTTTTAATATTCATTCAAAGAATGAATTATGGATAATTTTAAAAACCGGGTTAAAATAAAATCAGGTGATACAAATGCTGTTCTCACTTTTATGCTTACCTTTTCAGAATAATTTTTTTTAAAACTACCATCAATGGTATTTCCGGCTATGCAACCAGCCTGGTCATTCACCAAAAAAGCAGCTATCAATGTAATTTCTTACGTTTTCGCAAGTTATTCCTTAGGAGCAATCTTCTCAAATGTAAAAAATACATTATCAATAATTAATTTGCAATAGTCCGGATTTCACTTTAGAATATTTGTAATAACTCTTTAGAAATGTCAGTAAAAATTAACTTTAGAGTTCCTAAAATAAGGGGCTCAGAAAATGGAAAGGATTCAGAAAGATCAATCGCTTGATA
>PLNZ01000402.1 GCA_003142915.1 Ignavibacteriales bacterium
TTAAATGCAGTTTTATAAAATAGCGTTTATTTCCTTATAATAAATTATCCGGAGCAAAATGAAAAAAATAATTATTACCGATGCAGTAGATAAGAAATGTGTAGCTATCCTGGAAAACGCAGGTTTTCAGGTTACATATCAACCGGGGATGCCCAAAGAAGAAATTCAAAAAGTAATAAAAGATTACAATGCATTAATTGTTAGAAGCGATACTCAGGTTACTCCCGAACTTATAAATCTTATGGATAATATGGAGGTTATCGGCAGGGCAGGCGCAGGTGTCGATAATATAAACCGCGAAGCCGCAACACGTAAGGGAATTATTGTAATGAACACACCCGGCGGAAATACTGTCTCAACCGCCGAACATACTATGGCTTTAATGCTTTCGATGTGCAGGAATATTGCCCAGGCTAATCAATCTTTACGCGCAGGCAAATGGGATAGGAAAAAATATAAAGGGACCGAGCTTCAGGGTAAAACTCTCGGTATAATTGGGCTCGGCAAAATTGGTCGTGAAGTCGCTTTAAGATCAAAGGCTTTTGGAATAAGAGTTATTGGTTATGATCCCGTGCTTTCCGAAGAAGTAGCTGCAAAAATAGGAGCCGAACTTGTTGACCTTGATACTGTCTTTGCTCAATCGGATATTATTACCGTTCATGTCCCCTTATCAGATGAAACTAGAAATTTAATCTCTACAGAAACTTTAGAGAAATGCAAAAATGGCGTAAAATTAATTAATTGCGCCCGCGGCGGAATTATTAATGAAGATGCATTGGTTAAAGCCTTGGATTCGGGAAAAGTTTCTGCCGCTGCATTCGATGTTTACACAACCGAACCGCCTGATTTCGGAGGACCATTAATTCAGCATCCTAAAGTTGTTACAACCCCGCACCTCGGAGCTTCTACAGATGAAGCTCAGGAAAAAGTCGCAATTCAAATAGCCGAGCAGGTGGTTGATCTTTTTAATCAGAAGGGTGTGCGCGGCGCTGTTAATGCGGCTGCTATTGAATCGGGCGGCAATAAGGAGCTTTCACCTTATGTCCAGTTGGCAGAAAATCTCGGCTCACTCCATTCGCAATTTAATAAAGGGCAGCTTAAAAAGATTAATATAAATTATAGCGGGGAGTCTCTGCATAATTCCACAACTCTTTTGTCCACCGCTGTCTTGAAAGGATTCCTTTCAAAAAAATTAAGCGCCGGCGTTAATTTAATAAATGCCCCTTTCTTTGCTAAAGAAATGGGCGTTGTATTAAATGAAACAAAATCAGGCGCAAATGCTGATTATACTAATCTTATGACGGTCGAGTTTATTACCGATAAAGAACAGCACACTGTAGCCGGAACGGTATTTGGCAATAATGAATGTAGAATTGTCGCCATCGATAAGTATCATATGGAGATAAATCCCGAAGGTTGTTTGCTCTTTTATTATAATATCGATAGACCCGGTATGCTTGCAAGCGTAGGAAAAATTTTAGCCGAAGCAAATATTAACATTGCGGGTCTTTCCCTTGGCAGATATGAAGTCGGTAAGGAAGCTTTAACCGTTGTAAACGTAGACAGCGAAATACCTAAAGATGTGCTTAAATTAATTCTAAATGTTAGCGGCGTTCATAGCGTTTCGGCGGTAAAACTATAATCTTTTATAACGGTTGAGGTTTTTGTAAATAATACTCTACCGTAATTTTACTGTATTTTTGATTAGATTAACCTTGTATTAAATCATTGTTATTTATATTTTAGAAACTAATCACACTATTAACAAATAATCAGGGCTGTACTGTTTTGTTAATGTGTCTTATAATTAAAATATGCCGGATGTTTTTCTTCTTTTAAATTATATATAAGTTAAAAATATAATATATAAATAGGCATTTTATAAACTTTTATAATTTTACCAAAATGAAAAATAAAAATTTCCTCCTGCTTTTATTGGCTTTATCTTTTTATTCAATAAGTTTTGCTCAACGAGGCAATAGCTTATTCGATTTCGACTACGCCCAATTTGGTTATGATACTACAAACAATTATATCGAAATTTATTATTCGATAAATCAATCTGCCCTTACGGTTAAGCAGCAGGATACATCAAAATATGTTGAAGGTAAATTAATAATTTCCATAAAGGATTCAACTACGGGGGTTGCAATTGTTGATAAACAGTGGATGCTGAAGTATCCTGTATATGGTAAACTCAATACCGGGATGGAAAATTTAGTAGGCGTCCTGAAATTTGTCTTACCTGAAGGTGTTTATAAATGTAATGTAAGTGTAATTGATCAATTTAATGAGAAAAATGTAAAAACTATAGCTGAAATTCTTCATGTAAAGCCCTTTGAGAAAGATCAACTGGCGCTTAGCGACTTGCAGCTTGCCTCAAGGTTGCTTCCAAACAGCTCTAATACTTCATCGATATTTTATAAAAATACTTTTGAAGTTACTCCAATCCCTACGTTGGTTTTTGGTCAGAATATTCCCGTCGTTTTTTATTATTACGAGGTATATGAGAAAAATACAAATGATATAAATTCAAAATTGAAATTGAACTGTGAAGTGATGAACAGTAAAGGCAAAGTTTATTACAACAATAACCGCATTATCAGCAAAGGAACTGCCACCAGGGCTGAAGTTGGATCAGTGCCGGTTGTAAAGTTTCCAACAGATTCTTATCTTTTAAAAGTAACTTTATTAGATAGCGCCCAATCTCTCGGTAGGACAACCATCAAAAAGTTTTTTATTTACAACCCGGGCATAAAAATAATCGATACTTCGGGTACACAAGAGTCCGTTGTACTGGGTAGTA
>PLNZ01000355.1 GCA_003142915.1 Ignavibacteriales bacterium
GGTCGAATTCCCCGTCGCTTGCGACGAATCCTGGCTCCGTATTTGTATTTCGATTCCCCGTCCGCTTGCGGCGGGGTAGTTTATTGCCGAGCCGAAACCGTACCAACCGGAGATAGTTTGACGGTTTTGAGTCCATGCAAATACCCACGGAATAGCTCTTAAATTGCGCAGGTTTATTTATCTTTACTACTAATATGTCGCTGCGCTTCAGCTTTGCAAAGTTGTGTTTATTCAAAATCGTACGCAGCAAAAATTTTGTGCAACATAAGTTATTAACTAATTTTGAATGATGAATATTTAATTAGTTATTATTTAAAGGCTGACGATATGAAATTTATCTTTTCGGTTACCATTTCTATTATTTTAACTTTTATTTTTTTAGGATGTGGATCAGAGCCGGTAACAAAGGATGTAATCCCTGAGAAATATAATCCCAGTATTTCTCAAAAGGTAAGTGAGTTTAGAATAGATTTTGTATACCGCAAGTTTAAATTTAATATTCCGTATGGTACCCAGATCGATTCTATTGATGCAGATACACTTAAAAAATCCATTAGAATAGAACTTAATGAGAATTTTAGTTATCAGCCTTTTAGAAAAGAAAATATAAATGCAATTTATTCCGAGGTAAAAAGTGTTTTCGGCGATAAGTTTGCAGAGTATTCATACATTATCAAAACGCTAAAACGACCCATCGAAGAATTAATTCCCAATTATTACAGAAATGATACGTCGAAATATGACAATACAAGACTACCGATAAATATGACTTCCCGGCCTGCGCCGGTTGTCCAAAATATCAGCAAAGGATATGTGCCGTCAAACGGAATGTTTGGTAAAAATATCGTGTTATGGGCAAGTCATGGCTGGTACTATAATAATAAAGAAGGACGCTGGGAATGGCAACGTCCAAGGCTTTTTCAATCCGTTGAAGATGTATTACCGCTATCGTTTGTTGTTCCGTATTTAATGCCGATGCTTGAAAATGCAGGAGCAATAGTCTTTGATCCAAGGGAAAGGGATATTCAAAAATATTCAATTGTTGTTGACAATGATTCTCCAGCAGATATAAAATTAAAGTATTACATTGAAAAAAGTCCCGATAAGAAGAATAGCTGGAAAGAAGGAAGTGCAGGATTTTCAGTAGGTAAACCTCCTTATTCTTCAGGTTACAATCCTTTTACTAATACTAAAGGAACAAGCCGTATGATTTTTTCAGATACCGTTGAGTCTGCTTCTATCAGTTGGATTCCAAACATTCCGGCAGAAAGTAAATATGCGGTTTATATTTCGTATTCAGCATCAGCTAATAATGCCTCTGATGCAGAATATGCTGTTTACCATGGAGGTATAAGAACAAATTTCAAAGTTAATCAACAAATAGGCGGCAGCACATGGATTTATTTGGGAGAGTTTAAATTTGATAAGGGTTATAGTCCTGAAAGAGATAAGGTTGTATTATCTAATATAAGTAATAAACCCGGCAATATAATTTCTGCCGACGCAGTCCGGTTCGGCGGTGGTAAAGGGATAATTGAAAGAGGAGGAAATACAAGCGACCGGCTTAAAATATTTGAAGCCGCAAGATATTATCTTCAATATGCAGGCATGCCGGGCACATTGGTTTATGATTTAGACCATGATACAAATGATTATACGGATGATTATAAAAGTCGTGCAGAATATGTTAATTATCTATACGGTAAACCTTTTGGTCCAAATGCGGACAGAGATGTAAAAGGACTCGGTATTCCAATTGATCTTTCACTTGCTTTTCACACCGATGCAGGAATAATGCATAGTGATACTTCAATCGGCACTCTGGCAATTTATAGTATTCCCGATGCAAAAATGAAGGACGTCTTTCCCGATGGTTCATCAAGATTTGTCAATAGGGATCTTGCTGATATAATTCAATCTCAAATTGTAAGTGATATCCGTGCAAAATATGATTCAACCTGGACAAGAAGACAGCTTAAGAATTCAGACTATAGTGAAGCAGTCCGTCCCAATGTTCCTTCAGTTTTAATCGAGCTATTATCGCATCAAAATTTTAAAGACATGAAACTCGCACTTGATCCCGGTTTCCGCTTTGATGTTTCAAGAGCAATCTATAAAGGCATTTTACGTTTTTTGTCTACACAATATAAATATCCATATATTGTTGAGCCTCTGCCGGTAAAAAGTTTCAACTCCTCTCTTGATCAAAATGGAAATGTTACACTGAAGTGGAAATTGGCGGATGACACACTTGAACCAACAGCAATGCCTGATAAATATATTGTTTATACCGGAATTAACAACGGCAGCTTTGATAATGGAGTGCTTGTTGATGAGCCACATATAATTTTTAAAAATATTACACCCGGAGTTATATACAGTTATAAAGTAACTGCTGTTAATAAAGGCGGGGAAAGTTTTCCTTCGGAGATTCTTTCTGTTTGCAGATTGGATAATAATAAAGAACCTGTTTTAATAGTCAATGGATTTTATAGAATTTCCGGACCGGCAGTTATTGAAGATTCAAAGTATAATGGATTTTTTAACACTATTGATCCTGGGATCCCTGATAAATATGATTTAAGCTTTACAGGGAATCAATATGATTTTGACTCAACACATCAATTTATTTCTAATGATGAACCGGGCTGGGGGGCAAGTTATGCTGATTATGAAGCAAAAATTGTTGCCGGTAATACTTTTGATTATCCATATATTCATGGTGTATCAATCAAAGAAGCAGGATATTCTTTTGTTTCTGCCGGAGCCGAGGCCGTAGAGGATAGTTCGTTTAGTCTTTCTAAGTATAAATTCGTTGATTTGATATTAGGTGAACAGAAATCCGCTAATTTACAAAAAGAAAGAGTTGATTCCCTTGAAAGGGCTAATTATAAGACATTCCCAAAGAGACTTCAACAGATAATTGAAAAATATACTCAATCGGGAGGAAATTTATTTATATCGGGTTCTTATGTTGGAAGTGATTTATTTAATCATAAAAAAACAGACAGCACGGATATAAATTTTGCAACAAATGTTCTTAAATATAAATTAGATACAGACCATTCTTCAAGAAACGGAGAAGTTTATTCTGTGAGTTCTGATTTTTTTACAGGATTCAACGATATTAAATTTAATACAGAGTTAAATGATTCAATTTATGCGGCACAAGTTCCCGATGCAATAAATAGTACTGACGGCAGTAAGGTAATTCTTCGTTATACTGAAAATAAATTTCCCGCAGCTATTGCATACAAAGCAAAATATGGAGTTATAGTTTTTGGATTCCCATTTGAAACAGTAAAGAATGAGATTGCAAGAAATGAAATAATGAAGGAAGTAATCAATTATTTATTAAGGTAATTATTATGAGGCATTTTATTTTATTGCATTTTAATGCCGAATTGCCTATAGCATATTCCATGCACTTAATATTAAATTATATAATCCGGGTATCTCTCAACTGATTTTCAAATCATTATAGGAGTATATAATGAAAATTAACTACAATAAATTTCTTCCTCTTATACTTATTTCAGTTTCTTCATTTTTTCTTGGAGCCATATTTATTATTACTAATGAAAATTCACCAGTTACAAGAGAAGTAATCACTGCAGCCGAAAATATAATTGGCTTAAAATTTACAGAAGTACAACAGGATACTATGCTGGGATTACTGAACGATCATTTAATGAATTATGAAAGTATAAGAAAGATAAACCTTCCAAACAATATTCCCCCTGCTATTCTCTTCAATCCCATTCCTGAAGGTTTCAATGCCCCTGCTGGGAAATCATCATTCGGCTTAAGCGATTATTCGAATACTGAATTGCCTAAAAATAAAAATGATCTTGCTTTTTACTCGGTAGGTCAGCTTGCCTACCTGATTAAAACCAGGCAGATTACATCAGTTCAGTTAGCAAATTTATTTATAGAAAGATTAAAAAAGTACGGTCCTGATTTACATTGTATAGTTACTTTGACGGAAGATCTTGCCATGCAAGAAGCACAAAAGGCAGATAAAGAAATAGCCGCGGGTAAATATCGCGGACCGTTGCATGGTATTCCTTATGGCGTTAAAGATTTATTTGATACAAAATTCTATAAAACAACATGGGGCGCTGCGCCATATAAAGATCAAGTCATTGATGAAGATGCGACTATAATTAAGAAACTCAGAGAAGCCGGTGCTGTTCTAATAGCGAAGCTATCTATGGGCGAATTGGCAATGGATGATGTTTGGTTTGGCGGATTGACGAGAAATCCCTGGGATACCACTCAGGGTTCAAGCGGTTCATCAGCTGGTTCTGCTGCTTCAGTATCCGCAGGACTTGTTCCCTTTGCTATCGGTACCGAAACATGGGGCTCAATTGTTTCGCCTTCTACAAGGTGCAGTGATACCGGCTTAAGGCCTTCTTACGGGCGTGTAAGCAGGCATGGAGCAATGGCTCTTAGCTGGTCGATGGATAAAATTGGACCGATTTGCCGCAATGTTGAAGATTGTGCAATTGTATTTAATTATATCTATGGACCTGATGGGATTGACCAAACCCTTTATAATTATCCATTCAGTTATTCGCCCGAAATTAACTTAAAAGGAATGAGAATCGGTTATTTGGATGATGATTTTAACAGTCCATATCCTTTTAAGACTAATGATTCATTAACAATTATCGAAATAAAAAAGCTTGGAGCTATCCTTGTACCAATTAAGCTTCCGGATATTCCTGTTAATGACATTGCTTTAATACTTGATTCGGAAGCCGGCGCTGCCTTTGATGAGTTGACCCGGAGCGGAAAGGATGTTATGCTTGCCAGACAAGGTAAATATAATTGGCCTAATATCTTTCGTTCATCAAGATTTATTCCGGCAGTTGAATATGTAAATGCAAATAGAATACGTTATTTGCTTATTCAGGAAATGGAAAAAATGCTGAATCAAAATAAAATAGATATTTACCTTGCGCCATCCGATGAAGGCGATAATTCATTAACTACAAATTTAACCGGGCATCCCTTAGTTGTTGTTCCCAATGGTACAACTGACGGAATACATCCTGCAAGTATAACATTTGTCGGACGCTTGTTTGACGAAGGTAAAATTCTTGCGGTAGCTAAAGCTTATCAGGATGCAACAGGATTTCATCTAAAGCACCCGCCGCTGTTTAAATAAGAAGGGTATTTCTACTGAAGTTATAATTGCTGGATAATAAATGTATTTATTCCGATTCTAAAATTATTTTCTCCTCTATAATTTAGCTTCCAGGCAAAATCCAATTGAATTGGGAATAATACCTGCCCTAAACTAAATCCTATTTCATAAAACGGATGTGTAAATTGTTGCAATGGATAAGGTGATATAGATATTGATTTATTATTTACGTCGGAATAAGCGGCATTGAAAAAACCTGTAATTTGAAGTTCCCAGTTCTTTATACCCGGTATTTTAGAATATCTGAATAGATCATCGCCAAAATAATGTTCGATGTTTAATGTTAGAACACGGCTGCCGAGAATTTCATTTAGGTTTAAAGTCCTATATGAAAAATCCTGGCCGGTTGAACTTATATTTCCAGGAATAGAGTATAACATCTGATACGGCAAAGCTCCGTTAGTAAACATACCGAAAATTCTAAAGTTAAATTGTTCTGAATTAAAAGCATTAATCGTTCCATTGATGTTCATTTTGTAAATAGTAAAGTCGTTATCACTATTTAAAACAGCCTTATCAGCATATAATATATCTCCGCCGAATGTAGCATAGGATTCACCCTGTGAAATTCTTCTTCTAAATAGCCCGTCTTCAATATAATCTCTAAAATCAAAATTGAAGCCGGCTGTTAATGCATTTATTTTAGTTTCATAAATAGCAGGATTATCGGGGAATTGTTTATCCTTATCAAAAAATGAAAAATCGGTATTCTTGATTGCGCTGTTATCAGTATGATTTAAGAAGCCTGCATTCAAACTAAGAACGGGTAAGACTTCATCCGAAGTTTCTAATCCAAATCCTTTTGTGTAATAATAATTTCTAAAATCATATTTTGTAAAAAGTGCCAGAACAGTTGAGATCATATCATTATAGTCATTCGAGTTACCGAATAGCTCGGCTGTTTTATTATAAGCATTTAATGAAATTTTATAAATACGGTAATCTCCCAGAAGGTAAGAAGCATCAAAGCTTGTTTTATACTTTTGATCTGAAAATCCATAGGAAGATTGCAAAGAGGAATTAAGTCTTTGGTCAAATAAGTCATTAAGAAAAAGCCCAAAATCCAAAGCATTACCTTCTACCCGGTTAAAGTGATACATGCCTATGGGTGCGCTGATTGAAAAATTATCGGACAGCATAATCTTTGAAGAGAGTGGAGAGAATTTATCCCGGAAGGTACGTGGAACATTGCTTAAACTATCTATCCTTTTATAAGCGGCTTGTTCTTCCAAAGTGTTGGGAATGGTTGTGGCGTTTTCCCAATAAGCAGAGTCTTTGTTGTCGGCATGAGGCAGTACGGTTACTATGGCTTTGCTGAATATACTGTCGTTAATAACCGGATTAACTTTATAATCATAAAGAATTGTATTCAATTCTACGCCAAATTTAGCCAGGTTAAGAATGTTTAAAGACTCAAAAAGTCTATAGTCTACCGGCATATAAATCGAATCTTTAAATAATGAAAACTGTTGAAAAATCTTCACTGAATCAAATATGCCACCAATATTTGCAGCCCGGTTTATTTGTAGATCGATTTTAATTAAATCGAATGTGCTGTCAGTTATAAAAATATTTCCCGTAAAGCCCGGATCGTATGCATCTTTAGGAGATATAAATATTTGATATACAACTTTATGATCAATTGCTAAAGTATTCCGGATGTAGTAATCATAATATCGTAAAGCATTGTCTGCCAGAGGGCCGGGTAATTCTTTACCGAAAAGATTGATCTGATCTTCATAAAAACTCTTAATTATTCTTCCTCCGGCAAAAGTATTTATTGAAGCCGGCAAATTAGAGCTTTGTTTTCTAGCAACGATTTCTTCTTTATAAAAATCAGGTTTTTTAAAATAGCCTTTGCTTTCATTCTCTATTATACCGGTTATTTTTAAAGCCGAACTATCTATTCCTAATCCCATATTAACCCGGTTATTTTTTTGATTGATATCCTTTTGCGTCCTT
>PLNZ01000173.1 GCA_003142915.1 Ignavibacteriales bacterium
AGTAGAATCTCATATTTCAACTATATTGGTTGAAAATCAATAATTCAACCAATTCGGTTGAAACTTATTTCTACATTCTTTATGAAGGATCCTTGGCATAAGAAATATCCATCTATGAATCTCAAACAAAGATTAGATTATCATTACAACGCTTTTGATAAATCCCAAATCTCTCCCGATCCTCTTCAATTCCTTCATCTGTTTGATGATGAAATGGATATTGAAGTAATGGGAATAATTGCTTCCGTCTTTGCTTATGGAAATGTCAGGCAGATTATTAATACTCTCCATAAAATTTTGATTATTTCGGAGAATAGACCGTATAGGTTTGTTAAAGACTTTCATAATAAAAACCTGAAATCAAAAATAAAAAATTTAAAGCACCGTTTTTATACTGAAAAAGATATTATAATGTTTTTTTCATTACTATGCGATATTTATGAAGAATTCGGCTCTTTAAAAAACTTATTTATGAAGACTTACTTACCTCTTGATAAGAATATAAAAAAATCATTATCCGGATTTTCATGTCATTTTATTGCAAGGGCGGAAGATAAAAGTGTAAATGGCAAAATAAACCCCGGCGTTAAATTCATGTTCCCGGCGCCGGAATACGGCAGCGCCTGTAAAAGGATGAATTTGTTCCTGAGATGGATGGTAAGAAAAGATGAACTTGATTTTGGCTTGTGGTATGAAATACCCGCTGATAAATTAATCATCCCTGTGGATACTCATATTGCGCGTATATGTAAAGGGCTTAAGCTGACGAAGAAAAAAAATGTAAGCTGGGCAATGGCAGAAGAAATAACAAATAATTTGAAGAAATTTGACCCATCTGATCCTGTTAAATACGATTTTGCAATATGCCATATAGGAATGAGAAAATTAAGCTTTTAGCGGAAGTATTATTCAATAATTCTGAAAATTCTTTAAAAAGTATGTGCTTTTATCAATAAAAAGGTTTGTACACGTTGGGTAACATATTTATATTAACCTGATATTTTTAAGACAATTTGATAGATTTGTTTAAGGATTATAATAAGAAATTCTAACCATCAAAAGGAATAGAAAATGCCCGAACAAAAACCGTTTGTACCTTTTATCTCGCCTGAAACTAATATGGCGGAATTTACCTTAAGAGCGCTGATTATAGGGCTCGTTATGGCTGTGGTATTAGGAGCTGCAAATGCTTACCTTGGTTTGAAAGCCGGTATGACGATAGCTGCTACCTACCCGGCTGCTGTCATCGGTATGGCAATAATTAAGTTATTAAAAGGCACTATCCTGGAAGAAAATTTTGCAAGAACTGTAGGCTCAATTGGCGAGTCTATTGCGGCTGGCGCCATATTCACTTTGCCTGCTTTTTATATTGCCGGAATTTGGAATCCATTTTTTACTCCGGAACATTTTATTATTTCAGTTGGGATTATGATAGCCGGAGGCGTTCTTGGAATTATGTTTGTCGCTCTTTTAAGAAGGGTAATGGTAGAAGATGTCGAATTACCTTTTCCTGAATCTATTGCCGCTTCTGAAATTCATAAAGCCGGTAGCCATGGTTCATCTGGTTCAAGCTATTTATTCGGCGCAATGGGTATTGGCGCAGTTGTTCAGGCGCTGGGGCAATTCAAGTTATTTGCCGCTTCCTATCAGAAATTATTTAGCCTGACTAAGGGAGGCATCTTGTTTCAGTCCCCGGATGTTAGTCCTGCTTATATGGGTGTCGGCTATATTATAGGTCCCCGGCTTGCAACTTTAAACTTCAGCGGCGGTGTTCTTGCATGGGGTTTACTTGCGCCAATAATTACATACTTTAAATATGGAAACGGTTTGCCTGCTAATTTGGATTATGCTACAGCTATTATTCATGTATGGAAAGATTATGTTAGGCCAATTGCAATCGGCGGAATGTTAGTTGGTGCGGCATACACATTATGGAAAATGAGGAAGAGTTTAATTACGGGTATAGCCCGTTCGGTAGGCGATGTAAAGAAAGCCGCCTCCGGCGAATCCCATACAATAAGAACAGATAAAGATATTAGTTTTATCTGGGTTGTAGCCGGAATTTTTGCGGTAGGAGTTTTAACATTTTTCATTTATAATTATTTTGCTCAAAATCTTGTTGCAGCTTTAGTGGCTACAATAGTAATGATTGTTGCCGGATTTTTCTTTGCTGCGGTTTCCGGCTACCTGGTAGGAATTATAGGTTCCAGCAACAACCCGATCAGCGGCTTAACATTGTCAACATTAGTTATTGCCGCATTGCTAATGGTCCTTTTAGGTATGTCCGGCACTCGAGGAGTTGCGGCGGTTTTAGGAGTGGCAGCGGTAGTATGCGTTTCTGCCGCTGTAGCGGGTGAAATGCTTCAGGATTTAAAAGTCGGACATATACTTGGAGGAACTCCATGGAAAATGCAGATAGGAGATATAATAGGAGTGGTTATTGCTTCTGCGGTAATGTTTATACCGTTATTCATTTTAAATGAAGGCGATATCAGAAGCGGCGGTACCGGTTTTGGCGGTAGTGCCCTTCCGGCTCCGCAGGCAAGTTTAATGGCAATTCTTTCAAAAGGAATTGTATCAGGTCAGATGGAATGGATATTAATCTTTACCGGTATGCTAATGGGCGTTGGATTCATAATGATGAATGTAAAAAGCCCTATGCTTGTTAGTGTTGGAATGTATTTACCTCTTGGTACAACCTTTGCAATTTTTGTCGGCGGGTTAATTAAAGGAATTGTTGAATTCGCAGATGAGAAAAAGAAATTTAATGATGCGCAAAAAACCAGGGTAGAAAATACAGGAATACTGCTTGCTGCCGGATTAATTGCCGGGGAGGCATTAATCGGACTGTTATTTGCGGGCTTAAAGTTTGGCGAGATAAAATTGTTTGAATTCTTTGCCGAACCAACATTTTGGTTAAGCCTTGTTGTTTTCATTGGAATTGGCTGGCTTTTAGTCAGGATTCCTTTAAAGAATGCAGGTAGCCCGGATGAACCGGCTCCGCCTTCGGTTTCAATGTAAGATTTTGGATTTATTTATCCCGGCTTCACAAACCGGGATAAAATTTTTTAATGCAGATATAATATGCCGCTAAATTTTTTTGAACGCAGGAAGATATTAAAAAATGTTAACTACCTTGATATTATTCCTTACCGTGTACACAAGGAAGAGATTGATGAAAACGGCTTGGTTACTGTTTTGATTCCCAAGTTCAAAAGAAAATTTGTAAATGATATTTTAACCGGAATTGGTAAACCGCATGAAGTCCGCATTAAGCTTGATGAATTCGGGTCTGAGACTTGGCTGCAGTTAAACGGAAGGCAAAATGTTTCAGATATTGCAAAAAAATTAATTATGAAATTTGGAGAAAAAATTCAACCTGCTGAAGAGAGGTTAACGAAATTTTTGACAAACCTTTATCTTCAAGGCTTTATATCATTCAACGAAATAAAAGCGAAAGGAGATTGACATGGGAAATATTTTAGGGAACTTAAAACCGGAAGCGGTCTGGAATCATTTCGAAGAGATATGCAAATATCCCCGCCCTTCAAGGAAAGAAGACAAAATTGCCGGTTATATTGTATCCGTTGGGCAACGAAACAATCTTGAAACACTCCGCGATGAGTTTGGGAATGTCCTTATAAGAAAACCTGCAACACAGGGAAAAGAGAATTTAACTCCGGTTGTTCTTCAGGGGCATCTTGATATGGTTGCTGAAAAAAATAATGATGTTCAGCATGATTTTGATAAAGATCCGATTACCCCCTATGTAGACGACGATTGGGTAAAAGCAAAAGGAACTACACTTGGATCAGATAATGGAATCGGAGTAGCTGCGGCTTTGGCTGTACTTGAATCCAAAGATATTGAACATGG
>PLNZ01000142.1:0-2666 GCA_003142915.1 Ignavibacteriales bacterium
TTATCGAACTAAGATATCTTGAAATTGAAAATATACTTGCCATACGCGGTGATGACAACGTCTATAAAAAGCCTATTCCTGCCGGAAGAAGTGCGAATATATATGCCGTTGATTTGGTAAGACAAATATCCAATATGAACCAAGGGAAGTATCTGGAAGAAAACCTTGTTGATGCCAATGCTTCTAACTTTTGTATTGGAGTAAGCGGTTATCCTGAAAAACATTTTGAATCTCCTAATTTGAAAACAGATATTAAATATGTAAAAGCTAAAATTGATGCCGGCGCCGGTTATGTAGTTACACAGATGTTTTTTGACAATAAAGTTTACCATAATTTTGTAGAAAAGTGCCGTGAGGAAGGGATCGGTGTCCCGATTATTCCGGGGTTAAAAATATTAACAAACAAATCCCATCTCATTAATATTCCTAAGAACTTTTATATTAACCTGCCGCAGGAATTAGTTGATGAAATATCTTCTGCTAAACCGGAAAGATATCTTGATATCGGAGTTGAATGGGCAGCTAACCAGGTTGAGGAATTGTTTAATAAAAATGTACCGAGCGTCCATTTTTATATTATGCAAAATTCTTTACCTGTTATAAAATTAATGGAACGTTTGAAGTCAAAAAAAATTATTTAGTTGATAATCTGTAATCGTTAAGATTTATTGAATTAAAATTCAAAAATAATTATTAAGATGAAGACAATGAAAAGACATGCAGCCAGGAAATTAAGATGGGGAGTAGCCGGTTGTGGTAAATTTAGTGAGGAATCACTAATTCCTGCTTTACGGTTGCTTAGAAAAAGCACATTAAATTCTATCTTTAGCAATAACGCACAGCGTGCAAAATTTATTGCCGAAAAATTTGGGGTTGCAGAAAGCTTCTCAAATTTAGATGATTTTTTAAAATCCGAAATAGATGCTGTTTATATCGGCAGTAAAAATTCAGATCATTATGGACAAGTATTAAAAGCGGCGAAAGCAGGTAAACATATCCTTTGCGAGAAGCCTTTAGCGCTTACTTCAGTCCAGGCAAAGGAAATGGTGAATGTGTGCCGTGAAAATAATGTACAGTTTGCTGTTAACTATACCTACCGCTTTCATCCTTTAATGTTAAAAGCTAAAGAGTTTATGGATAAGCAGCTTCTCGGCAAGTTAGTTTCGGCAAATCTCAATTTTAATATTGATCTCCCTCCGGGCAGTAATTTCAGGTTCAATAAGAAGTTGAGCGGCGGAGGGGCTTTAAGAGATCTTGGGACGCACATGATAGATCTTCTCAGATTCTTCGGAGGAGAGATAGCCTCTATAGACGGATTGATAGATAATATAATCTATACCAGCGAAGTTGATGATTTTGCTGCCGGGATAGTAAAGTTTGAAAACAGCGGCTACGGCTATTTTAATGTATCATTTAACAGTAAGAGAGCTTTCAACCGGATGGAATTGGTTGGTCATAAGGGTGCATTGAGTATTGAAAGCCTTATTGGATCAAAACATGCTATTTCCAAGCTTACTATACTACTTGAAGGCGAGGCAAAAAAAGCATTCAGGAAAAGAGGAAATAAGCTTTTGAACCTGTTGCGGTCAATGCAGAATGCTTTCCTGAAAAATGAAACTCCGCTTGTTACAGGCTATGACGGCTATATTAATATGAAATTAATGGAAGAGCTTGAAGCTAAATATAAAGTTAGAGAAAGCAAGAACAATTAATTTTTTTTTAAGAAATAATAGAGTTAGAAAGAAATTTTAAATGAGGAGTAAGAAAAAGCCGGTTGTTGCTTTGCTGGTCGGCGGCACTTCACCGGAAAGAGAAGTATCTAAATCATCCGGCTGTTCAATTTATAAAGCTTTAATTTCTTTAGGCTATAAAACTGTCTTGATTGACCCGGCATACGGTAAAAATCAGCCTAAAAAAATTGATGACTTTTTTGTAAAGGAAAATTTTAGTGCGGTGTCAAATAAGAATTATGTCGAAGCAATTAATTCTAAGATTTTTAGCCGTATAGACATTGCTTTTTTAGCCCTGCACGGTAAATGGGGAGAGGATGGAACAATACAGTCTTTGCTCGAATTAAAGGGTATTAAATTTACCGGCTCCAATGTTGTAACAAGCGCAATAGCTATGGATAAGTTAATGTCAAAAATTTTATTCAGACATTATGACATTAACACACCTGAATGGATTGTAGTTGAGAAACATGATATTGAAGCTGGCATAAAGAAAAAAATTAAAGTAGGTTTCGGCTATCCATGTGTGGTGAAACCAAATGACCAGGGCTCAACTGTGGGATTGACAATTTGTAAAAATGCGACCGGACTTTCCAAAGCGCTGAAAATTGCTCAAAAGTTTTCAGATCGAGTTTTAATTGAGGAATATATTCCCGGGCATGAAGTGACTGTAGGTGTGCTGGATAATAAGCCTTTGCCGGTTCTGGAAATTAAACCGAAACACGGAGTATATGATTACAAGTGCAAATATACTTCCGGTATGAGCCTATATGAAGTACCTGCAAATTTACCCGAATGGGTGAAGTTGGAACTTCAGGCACAAGCGCTGAAAGCATACAACGCTTTAGGCTGCAGTGTTTATGCAAGAATGGATTTTAGATTGAGCAATGATTACAATACTTATTGTCTTGAGGTTAATACGCTCCCGGGTATGAC
>PLNZ01000142.1:2773-4043 GCA_003142915.1 Ignavibacteriales bacterium
TTTTTAATGAGTCGGGTGTTATTAAATTTTTAAAACTTAAGCAGCAGGTAAAGTCGCTGAATGAACAAATATCTGATGTTGATAAAGATAATAAACGGCTGCAAGCAGAGATTGATTCATTAAAGAATAAAGTTCCTGCAAAAATAGAAAGAATTGCAAGAGAGAAATACGGAATGATTAGAAAGGGAGAAAAAACCATTAAGGTGAACGAGAAATAGAAAATTTTTCCCCAAAGCGGTGCAGCCACATAATAGCACAGTCAAAGGAATGGTTAAGCCAAGAAATTTAGCATTGGGATGTTTTTGCAGAAAATTAAAAAAAATTACACATTAAATTTCTTATTAGTTTGTTCATTATTTTAGTTTCTTTTCGGATATTAATGGTCTTTATTTTATGTCTTCACTTCAGGTTTGGCTTTTTGTATCTGATTTTTGACTTTTGCCCTGTATGATCATTAAAGTTTTTAAATATTAGAAATGAATAAAATAAATCTTCCTAAAATACCACTTGCAGAAAGAGTTAGACCAAAAACTATTGATGAATTCTGCGGACAAAAATCTTTGATAGGAGAAGGTAAGCCTATCCGGCTGATGATAGTAAACGACACACTCAGTTCTTTTATTCTTTGGGGACCTCCGGGTACCGGCAAAACGACAATAGCTAAAATTATAGCAGAACAAACCGATTCGGATTTTCATCAACTGAATGCAGTCTCTTCGGGTGTTAAAGATATTAGGGAAATAATAGAGATTGCTTCTGTAAATAAATCTCAAAATAAAAAAACGCTTCTTTTTATAGATGAAATTCACCGTTTTAACAAAGCTCAGCAGGATGCGTTATTACATTCTGTCGAATCGGGGTTAATAACCTTAATCGGCGCTACAACTGAAAATCCGTCCTTTGAAGTAATACCTGCTCTTAGATCGCGCACAAGGATTTACGTTCTTGATGAATTATCGAAAGAAGATTTGATAATGATTCTTGAATCGGCAATAAAAAAAGATGAACTTTTATCTACACTGCAAATAGAATCTATAGATATTGATTTCTTAATCTATCTTTCGGGGGGAGATGCCAGGGTTTTGCTTGGCATTTTTGAAGCAGCCGTAATCCAGGAAATAGACTCCAGCCAGATTAAAATCACTAAAGAAGTATTAGAAAATATTGTTCAGAAAAAAAATATTATTTATGATAAAGCCGGAGAAGAACATTACAATGTTATATCTGCATTTATTAAAAGTGTCCGGGGCAGCGATCCGGATGCGGCGCT
>PLNZ01000136.1 GCA_003142915.1 Ignavibacteriales bacterium
GTTTCCGCATTTATCAGAGCGAGCCGGTTTTCTCCTTCTTTAAATGTTACTTCAATTGCATCTGAAAGTCTTTCTCTAACTTTCCCTTTTTGAACTTTGAACCTGTCAATTACAATGCTGACCTTATCCTTTTTACCCGGAAGTTTTTCTTCCTCATTAAGGTCGATCATTTTTTTCTTAAAATAAATTCTAAAAAATCCACGTTTTTTAAGTAAATCAACTTCCTCTTTTATAGTATGCCCCTCATGCAAGTGAAGCGGAAATGCAAGGTAAAACTTAGAATCTTCAGGCTGTTCTTCCAGCCAACCGGATACGGTTCCGGTAGATGCTTTTTTAACTTCCTTACCACATTCAAAGCAGATGGTTTTTCCAATCCTTGCAAACAATAAACGAAGATAGTCATAAACTTCGGTAGTGGTACCAACCGTAGAGCGGGTATTTTTTGCGCCGGTTTTTTGTTCAATTGCAACAGCAGGACTAATCCCTTGAATGAGATCGACATCAGGTTTATTCATTCTTTCCAGGAACTGTCTTGCATAAGCAGAAAGGCTTTCTACATACCTGCGCTGCCCTTCTGCATAAATTGTATCGAAGACAAGGGAAGATTTACCGCTACCGCTGACACCGGTAAAGACAATAAGTTTATTACGCGGGAGCTCTAAGCTTAGATTTTTTAAATTATGCACCCGTGCGCCCTTAATAATAATCTTTCTATCCTTCCGATTATTCTTTACTTCACTCATTATCTGCAAAATTCATTAATAAAAAATTATACTTAAAAAGAAATTAAGCCTTTAAATATAAAAAGAAACCGGATATTGAAGAGGAGATAAAACAAGTAACCAGCCGAAAGCCATCTTTCAGCAATTTAAGAGCTGGAATGTAAGAATCTCAATCTTATTTAGTGTTTTCCTGTAATTTTTTCAAAGTTTCTATTTTATCATCAATAATCTTCATTTTTTGGTCTAAATCAAGAAGCTTTGTATTTATATCATCCTGGTATTTGGCTTCATCCCAATACCCGCGGTTTTCAAAATAATTTTTGAATAACCAATTGTGTTTCAGAGCTTCCATATTTTCAGCTAAGCGGGAAGCGCTTATGCGGGCATCTTCGCTCATCTTTTCAACATTCGTTATCACCGCAGCTATTGTGCTGTCGTACTTGCCGCTTGTAAGAAGTGCGCCAAGAACGCCTCTGCCTTGATTTACGTTGATAATAATAGTATCGACATTAGATACAACGCTATTTACATTCGAGACAACATTTTTTACTCCTTGCCCGAGAGTATCAAAAACACCCACTATTCCGGTAAGTTCATCGGTAATACTCTTTAAGCTTTGATCTGCTTTTTTAGTTAAACTTGCCGCATTATTATAAAGTTCTTCGTCTTTTAAAAGTTTGCCGATAGTTCCTTCCCCCTTATTTACCCTGCCGACTATTTCTGAAAGGTCCTTTGTCATTGATTTAGTATATTCCATCGTTCCTTCGGTTTGAGCTATAATTGCTGAAAATCCTAAAGGTTCTTCTGATTGAATAAATCCACCGTCTCTTACCGGCTCTGCTGAGCTGGTACCGATTTTAAGTACAACCACTTTATTACCGACCAGCCCTTCCGTTTCAATTGTAGCTTTTGTATCTGTCCGAATAAACCTTTGTATATCAGTCTGCAAATTCATGAAAACTTCAACTCTGCCGGATGTATCATTAACAATATTTATCTTATTTACACTGCCTACGTCGATACCACTCAATCTGACAGTAGCCCCGTTTTTTATTCCCTGGACATCTTTAAAATACGCTTTAACATTAAATGTGGAGCTGAAAAGGGAATTTTTTTGTCCTAATAAAAAAATTGCAATTACAAGCAATGCAAGACCGAAGACAACAAAAACTCCTAACCTGACTGAAGGCATATTTTTAAACATTAAATTCTCCCGTTTTTAACATCAATTATATCATTGCTAAAAAAGTCTTTTAAGAACGGATCATCATTAGAAGTAAGCTTTTCAAGATTGCCTTCATATCTTATTTTCCCGTCTTTAAGAACGACTGCATGAGTAGCGATAATCTTAGCACAAATTAAATCATGTGTAACGATTATTGAGGTAGTATGCAGGTCTTTCTGAAGTTCAATAATCAATTGGCTTATTTCCTTTGATGTAATCGGATCAAGTCCGGTAGTCGGTTCATCATACAAAATTAATCTTGGTTCAGTGATAATAGTTCTTGCCAGCCCGATTCTTTTTTTCATTCCGCCGGAAAGTTCAGCGGGCATTTTATCAATCGAATCTTCAAGCGAAACCTTTTCCAACACATCCTTTATTTTTTTTTCTCTTTCTGCCGGAGTAAAATTAAAATTTCTTATAAGGGGGAATTCTAAATTTTCTCTTACACTCATTGAATCATAAAGAGCAGCGCTTTGAAACAGGAACCCGATATATTTTCGCAATTCATTTAATTTTTTATTTGAAAGATACTTAACATTCTGACCTTCAATTAATATATCGCCTGAATCCGGCTCCATCAGTCTTACAATACATTTTAACAAAACACTTTTGCCCGATCCGCTTCTTCCGAAAACGACTACATTTTCTTCTTCCCGAATATTCAATGATATATTATCAAGGACGACCATATCTCCGAATGATTTACTTAAATGCTTTATTTCAACTTCGCTCATTCTTCAGCTCCAAAGAGAAACGGTAATTTTACCCAGAACCATATCAAACACCAAAATTAATAATGATGAAACGACAACTGAACTTGTTGATGCGCGACCAACACCAACAGTTCCATTATCCGCATTGTATCCCTTATAAGAGCCGACTATACCGACAATAAAACCAAAGAAAAAAGTTTTGACAATACCGGGAATCAAGTCTACAAACTCGACAGAATGAACAACAGCATTAATATAAAGCTGCAGACTAATATTCTGGGAAAGGAAAATAGCGAGGAACCCGCCTAACAGCGCTAAAAAGATTGCATAAACAGTAAGCATGGGAAGAATTAGTGTACAGGCAAGTACCCGTGTAACCACTAAAAATTTAAACGGATGTATAGCGGAAACTTCCATAGCATCAATTTGTTCGGTCACACGCATGGAACCCAATTCAGCGCCGATACCTGAACTTACTCTGCCTGCAAAAATTAGAGCTGTAATTACAGGACCAAGTTCACGTACAACCGATAAAGCAACCATCCCCGGTAAAAATGAGCCTGCGCCGAATCTTATCATAACAGGTTCGCTTTGCATTGCAAGAACCAGCCCTATAATAAAGCCTGTGACACTTATAATCGGCAACGTTTTAACACCCAATTCATCCATGTGTTTTTTTATTTCGGCAAACTCATAAGGAGGGAAAAAGACATTTTTAAAGAAATCCAAAGAAAACATGAAAATACCCCCCACCATGTTAAAAAATTCCCTTAATCTTTTTCCCGAAATGGATAAATTCTTATGCAGGTTTGAGTTAGTTTCCAATTTGATTAAAGAGATAAATTTAATTAAAATTTCTATGTGTTTTTAAAATAAGACACTTAATTTTTTCTTTTGATTTACTTTAAGTATTTAAGATAATAAAAAAACACACTTAAAAAAAGTTCCGGCATCATTTCTACTCCTAAAAACAGATTATTGAAAAGCATTGACGTAATGGTTAATTACCGGACTCGTTTGAGGTAATAACAACACAGTAATCACATCAAAACGACATTCAATTTCACGAATATCCTTATCATAAAGATATAATTCAGCCATTCTTTTTATCTGACTTATTTTGCTCTGCGTAATGGAATATTCAGGCTCTCCACATTCCAGGTTTTTTCTTGATTTAACTTCAACAAAAACCAGGAAACCGGTTTCCGTGTCTTTTGCCACAATATCAATCTCTCCTTTAGTCTGGTAATAATAATTTCGTTCAATTATTTGATACCCTTTTTCAATAAGCATTTCAACAGCAATATCTTCTCCTTCTTTCCCGAATTTCTTAGAAATAACACTCATGATTTTTTCAATTTAAAATATTTAAACTTCTTCCGTATGATTTAATTGTACTTTCACTTCGAATATACCAGTCTGAGTTTCACCTGCTAATATCTTTTTCAGAAAAGACTTTCTGTGCAGCGGACAGATGCCAAACAATTTAATTGCCTGAATATGGTCCCTTGTAGGATAACCCTTATTTTTAGCCCATAAATATTGGGGATAGTACTCATTTAATCTTTTCATTAATCTATCCCTTATAACTTTAGCGACGATTGAAGCCGCTGCAATAGAAAATGATTTTGAATCTCCCTTTACAATAGGAATAACCGGGACGAAATAATCAAATGTTTTGTTGCCGTCTACCAGAATTAAGTCGGGATTTATTTTTAATCTTTTAACCGCCATATACATTGCTCTAAGCGAAGCCTGCAGAATATTTATCCGGTCAATTTGACCGTGTGAGACGGAGGCAACGGCATAAGCAGCCGCATACTTAAGTATCAGCGGGAAAAGCTCTTCTCTTTCTTTTGCAGTTAATTTTTTAGAATCGTTTATTCCCTCTATAAAAACATGCTCATCAAAAATTACCGCAGCGCTTACAACCGGACCGGCAAGCGGTCCTCTGCCCACTTCATCAACCCCGGCTATCAATTTAATTTTATCCGACAGGAATGAATTATCAAAATTCTTCATCAATATTTGCATCCGGATTATTTACCCAAATAAATTGCTATTAGTCCAAACAGCATATCTAACTTCAGCATAAAACTAATTTTAATCAAGTTTTTTTTCTTATCGTCTTTAAAAAGAGAGCTTAAAGAATATATAAGTATTGGATTAACCAAAGCCATAACTACTATGAAATATTCTATTTTATAAAATTCACATAAGAACGGAATGAATGTTGCTGCAATTAATAATAAAGTAAATACAGTAATAACTCTTCTTGCGCTTTTAAAACCATATAAAAGAGGAAACGAAAAGATACCGGCGGACTTATCACCTTCAATATCCTGCATATCCTTAACTATCTCTCTAATAAAATTTATTAAAAACGCAAACACAGCCGGTATAATTGCATATTTTAAATTATCTACAGAAACACCGCCATAAATAAATGCTAAGCCCGTTAAAAACGCAACAACAAAATTTCCAAGTAAGATAATCCGCTTCACCCTGAATGAATAAAAAAAGAGTAAAAATAAAGCAGAGACATCAATTATAAAAGCCAGCCTATTTATAAAATAAGAAAGAGTTAAAGATAAAAACGAAAAAAGGACAAAAAGAGAAACTGCTTCGCGGCGCGTTAATTTATTTGAGGGTAAAGGACGGTCAGGACGGTTTATTCTATCAATTTCAATATCAAATAAATCATTAATAATATTTCCAGCGGCGGCAGCTAATGCCCCCGATGCGGCTGCAAAAATTACTTTATCCGCCGCAAATACTCCGTAGGAACAAATTACAGCCGCAATAACAATTGAAATAAACGTAATAATTAAATTTACCGGGCGGGTAATTTTAAAAACGATAATTAATTTAGTCATATTCTCACTAAAACTCATCTACAATTCCAAAATGAATTTTACCGTTAGCAAATGTATCGCCCTGCGCTAAAGCAAAACTTACTTTAAGAACCCCGAGGCTTGTTTCAACATTAAAGCCTAATCCGTATCCAAGTTTAAAGCCTTCGGTAGTTTCAATATTGCTTAGCGGTTCAGCGCTCCTAAGATAATACCCGGTATCAAAGAAAAGAAATCCGAATGTCCTGTTTGTAAGCAGCAGCCTGTATTCAAAATTTGTCCAAGCAACCCTGTTCCCGAGGAACTGATCTTCGAGATAGCCCCTAAGAGAGTTAGCGCCGCCGAGCCGGAACAGATCGCTTGCTTCATAGAATGAAGCCTGTAACTCTCTTCCATGAACTCCCAGTGCGGCAATTTGCCTATTAAAGAGTTTATAGAATAAATCAAGATCAAGCGTGAATCTTTGCAGATTTTCATTAGTTGAAATACCGGATGTAATAAATTGCTGCGGGCCATAGATTTTCTTTCTGCTAAAGGAATAAGAAGTAATAAAAAGTAATCCTCTTGTTGGAGAATACGGATCATCCCTGGTATCAACCTTAACATTAAACCCCGTTGATACCGAACCGGAGTTAAAGACCGTAAATACTAAAGAATCAGCCTGAGATGGAATCACCANNAAGAATCAGCCTGAGATGGAATTACCAATTCAGTGGAAAAAGTAAATGCGGCAGACAAATTATCAGACGCTAAGTATTCAATAGAGCCTTCAAACTTACGCTGTATGTAAGTGCTATCCTGCTTCCGCTGAAATAAATCAGCCGTAAAATTAAAAGGGTAATTAAATAACCATGGTTCAAGATATTTCAATTCAAGGTCCTGTGACGACTGGCTGTATTGCTGCCAATTTATTGAGGCAGCCCTGCCAGTACCGAATAAATTTTTCATACTAACATTGACCAAACCGGTTAAATATCCACTTTGATTAGAGCCTGTACCCGGAACATACCCGACAATACCGTCAAAACTATTTGTTATTTTTTCTTTAACGTTTATCCTTAGTACTCCTTCATTTTTTGAGTCAATGAAGAAATCCGGCGCACCTACGGGATCAAAAAATCCAAGCCGGTTCAGTTTTGCAGCAAAGCCGTCAATTGTTTCTTGAGAATATTCTTCTCCCGGTCTTATCTGTAATTCTCTCAAAATCACATAATCTTTAGTAGAAGCATTTCCATTTATTTCAACCCGGTCAATTTTGCTTAAAATTTCCCTGCTAAAGTTAAGATGTAATTCAGCAAAGTATTCGCCGTTTGCAGAGTCGGAATAAAAATAAACAGATGAAACCTTAATCTTTGCAAACGGATAACCATTGTTTTCAAAATAAGATAAAGATTTAGAGATATTTTCTTCCAGGTCGTACTTGTTAAAGATACTGCCTTCCATAAAGCCGAAGAAAGGGATAATATTTGTTGAAGACAGAGAATCAAGACCGGAATAAAAAATTTTCTTAATATAGGTTGGCTCGCCTTCATCAACCGTAATTTCTAAATTGAGGTGGCGTGAATCCGGTGTAAAACTTATGCGCGTCTTTTCAAACGAACTATGGAAATAACCATAATTTCCGAATTGAAGCGCTAACCTGGATTTAATAGAATCAATTAAACCCGGGTAGAATTTATCTCCCTTTTTGACATTACTCCATGCTATTATTTCTTCTTCCGTAAAATTCTTACCTCCCTTTATTTGAAGAGACCCAACCGATTGAGAAAAAGTATAAGAGCTTAAAATGAAGCAAAGGATAAAAGAATATTTAACACGGTGTAACATCAAGTGTTTTCATTTTTTTACCGACCGGGGAAATCCTAATTGACATTTTAAATTTTTCAATTTCATTTATCATAATACTGCAGACTTCCAAACGCCCGGCATTTAAAGCGCCTATTGATGCAGCAAAGGCTAACCCTTCTTCAAAAGTTAAATCATTATGCAAGGAGTATGCAATGCCTGCAACAAATCCGTCTCCGCTTCCGGTAGAATCAACGTTTTTTATATTAGGCGGTTCAATTTCATAAAGGAAATCGAAATTTGCCGCTAAAGCTGTTAACTCACCATTTGTCAGGAATGACTGTTTAACACCCTTACTGTAAAGATAGTTCAGAAATGCAATTTTTTCTTTTTCAGAATTCAATGAAATATTCAGAGATTTTTCAATTTCCGATACATTATTATGAATTATTGTAGGCGCCTTTTCAATACAATCTTTAAGATGACTGCCATAGGTATCGCAAATAGAAATTTTATCATACTTATTTGCGGTTTCTATTCCAAACGGGAAAATAATATCGGTTTCTTTACAAGAAGAGCTGCCGGAAAAGACTACCATTTCACAATTTTCAATCATTTTTTCCAGTTTTTTTAAATATTCGTTTACTTCATCAGATGAAATTTGAGAATTTGAGGCGAAGAAAGTAGTAACCTTTCCCGCTGATTCATCAATAACGACTATTGCTTCTCTCGTTTCATTTTGTACCCGGATAGGAACTGTTTTTATCCTCTCTTTTATCAATATTTCTCTAAGGATTTTACCATTAGTCCCCCCTAAGAATGTAAGAGAAACATTATCCATATTAAGGCAATTTAGCTGTCTGCTTACATTAATGCCTTTTCCGCCGGCGCTTAATTTTTCCTTACCGCCCCTGTTTTCAGAGCCAATTGATATCTTCTCAAATAAAAATCTTCTTTCAAGCAGCGGGTTTATTGTTACAGTTAAAATCATAAATAAAAGTTTAAGTTATTAACTGAAGTTACGCAGTTATTACAAATTTTATTAAACCTCCGAGGTTGAAGCCAAACC
>PLNZ01000337.1 GCA_003142915.1 Ignavibacteriales bacterium
TACAAGCAATTTATAGAGGGATTATCCTCAACACGTCCGGCTATGATTATAACTGTTGTAGCTAATCTGATAAATTTAGTATTTAACTGGGTATTAGTATATGGCAGGTATGGTTTCTCCAAACTTGGATTAAATGGTTCAGGCATTGCTACATTTTCTTCCAGGTTATTTATGGCTTTAGCAATTCTATGGTATGTTAGGAGTTCAAAGGATTTCGCCGGTTACGATTTAAGTTTGAAAATTAAAAAAATAAGCATTCGTGTCATCAAAAAGATTTTAAATCTCGGACTACCGACGGTTTTCCAATATGTATTTGAAGTTGGTTCATTTTCAGCCGCGGTTATAATGATCGGCTGGCTGGGAACCAAACAGCTTGCAGCACACCAGATCGCAATAAATTTGGCCTCGATAACTTACATGGCAGCCATGGGGATTTCTTCTGCTGGCGCTATAAGAGTTGGTAACGCAGTTGGCCAACAGGATATTTTCGCAGTAAGGAAAGCCGGTTTTACCGCAATAATTTTAGGCGCTTGTATGATGTTTTTTTGCGGGATTATTTTAGTAACATTCCGAAATTATTTACCATTAATTTAAATAAACGATAAGGAAGTAATTTCAATAGCTTCGGTACTTTTAATCATCGCCGCAATATTCCAGATATTTGACGGCACACAGGCTGTGGGTATAGGCGTTCTTCGAGGCTTAACCGATGTAAAAATTCCTACTATTATTACGTTTATAGCTTACTGGACAATTTCCCTGCCTATCGGGTACGTATTGGGTTTTGTTTTTCACTTACAAGTAGTTGGTGTCTGGATTGGCTTCCTGTGCGGGTTATTGGTAGCTTCTGTAATGCTTACCTTGCGCTTTAATACAAAGAGCAAACATTTAATAAATGTTTAACTTATCAATTTGATGGATCGGATTCGGGCAATTGATTGATTTATATGTTCCGGGTTGTACGCCACACCCGCTTACATTTATTAATGCTGTGCTTGATTTATTAGGTATTAAATAAATTGTATTCTCAGGGCATTACTTTCCGAATTTAGTTTAAATTCAGCAGCAATAATTATAATAAGAATAGTATGTAATTTACTATAATATTAAAAGTTTCTATGCTCAAAATTTTATAAATTTACAATAATATAAATTTAAAAGAAGCAAGAGTATCCCCGGATGCTGTGAAGAAAATTATTTCTAAATGTCTTGAATGATAATAATTTACTGCATGATTGGGAAAATAAGCTTTCCGGCCGTAAGACTGTGATTTTTGAAGCCTTGACTCGTGCCGGAAAGAGCGTTGTTTATAATTAAAATTTAATTAATTGGGGCGCTTATCTGACGATTTATATAACCGGATCACAAATATTTTTTAATAATAATTCAGATAGAATAATAGGGCAAAAAATAAAATGAAAAATAAAATAATATTGCTAAGTATGCTATTTATTGGCAGTGGACTTTATGCGCAAAGTATATCATTAAAAGGGAAAATTATAGATTTAAACGAAAAACTTCCCGTTGAAAATGTTCATATTTCAATATCTCAGGCTCATCTCGCAACAAGTAATAGCTCGGGAGATTTTTTCTTTGATAAATTACAGGCGGGTACTTTCTCATTAAAAATTTCTCATATCAATTATAAAACCGAAGATATAATATTAAATGTTTATTCGGATACTTCAATTGTTATATATATTAAGCCAAAAAGTTATTTACTTAAAGAAATTACAGTAACTTCAAGTAAATATGAACAAAATAGCGACGACCTGTCTTACAGCGCTTCGTTTGTATCAAAGGATAAAATTAATGAAGTGCCAGCCACATCGGTTCCGGAACTTCTGCAATACGAGCCTGGAGTTACTATCGAAAGAGATGGTATTTGGGGAGCCGATGTAAATATAAGGGGGCTAAGCAGGTCAAACATTGTTACACTTGTTGACGGTGACAGAATTGAAACCGCAACTGATTTAAGTGCAAGGCTTTCTTTGATAGATGAAAATGATATCGAAAGAATAGAGGTAATTAAAGGAGCAGCTTCAACTTTATACGGAACTGGCGCTACAGGCGGAATTATAAACGTTATTACCAAATCCGGAAATTATCAGGATAATTTTTACCTGAACGGAACCTATTATGGCGGTTATAACTCAGTGAATAATTATTTCTCAAATGGCTTAACTATGTATTCAGGCGCTGAAAATTGGAATGCAAAAATAACTGCTACTGCCAGAAAAGCAAATGATGTTTACACACCGGCTGGAGTTCTTCAGAATAGTCAATTCCAGGATTACGGCGTTAGTTCTTTGCTGCAATTTAAAACATTCGCTGATCAGGAAGCAAAATTTGAATATCAGCAGTTCAAAGCTCAAGATGTAGGTGTCTCGGGCGCTTATCCGGTTTTTACTAATTCTGCCACTGTAACTTACCCGGTTGAAACACGGGAACTTATCAGCGGTGAGTATTTGTTTAATAATATAAGTGAAACTCTGGATAAACTATCAATAAAATATTTTCACCAATTTGTTTTTAGGGATGTTGAAAATATTCCTTACGTCACACAAGATATTCCGGGAACTAATGGTCAACCGAATAAACAAGTCTCCGTTTTAGAAGTTGATCCTCAAGCAGATCATAACACCGATAGCTTCCAGTCACAGGCAAACTTTACTCTTAGTAATACAAACTTTTTGATTGCCGGCGTTGATTTTTGGAAAAGAAGTTATACAGGAATAAGGGATAACTATCAACAAATTCAGATGCTTAACCCGTCCAATGATTCCGTACTTCAAACAATCAATAGAACAACTGTTGACAAACCTTTACCGGATGCCCGTTTTAACAGCGCAGGTATTTATGCACAGGATGATATACACTTATTAGACAATAAAATGGATGTTACCTTAGGTTCAAGATATGATTTTATCTGGATAAGTAATGATAAAACTCTGAGCCCTTTATATCAAATAAATAACGGTGTAATTAATTATTCGCCTGCAGGACAGGTAGTGCTATGGAATGCTCAGAAGGATCAAAACAAATCATATACATACAGCCTGGGTGTTTTGTATTCGTTAGCCAATAACTTGAACCTAACATTTAACGCGGCTCATTCTTTCAGATCCCCATCGCTGGAGGAAAGATACCAGGATGTAAACCAAGGCAACGTTATAAGTTTGGGTAATCCGGATCTTGAACCGGAAAAAGGCTATTTCTTAGATGCAGGGCTTCGGCTGCATCAGGATGATTTTAGAATTGGCGTAAGTATATTTTCCAATTTTATGACTGATTTAGTCTCACAAATACAATCGGCGCCTGATACTTTAGTAATGATAAATGTTGGGAAAGCGTTTCTATACGGCTTTGATGTAGATGCAGATTATAATCCCTTTGGCAGCCTTGTTTGGTATGGCAAAATTTCTTATGTAAGGGGAAGGGATACAAAGGATGAAACAGACCTTTCCGAAATACCGCCATTAAACGGTATCTTTGGTGTTAAATATAATATTTTTGGGCATGCAGAACTGGATTTTTTGGCAGTTGTGCTTGATGCCCAAAACAGAGTTGCGCCATCCGAACAACCTACACCGGGCTATGCATATTATAATATATATGTCAATTCAGAAAGATNNTTTGATTTAAGTATTTCGACAGGGGTGGAAAATATTTTTAATAAAGAATACCGGAATCACCTCTCAACAAGTCGTGGTTTTTATTCCTGTGAACCCGGACGGAATTTTTTCCTTAAGGCAAATTTGTTTTTGTAAAAAATATTATTTTAAATATATGACGTGGTTTTTTATTGCATTGCTTTCGGCAATCCTTTCAGCCTTTGCTGCGATTACACAAAAAAAAGTTTTGTTTAATCGCGGCGCTCTTGAGTTTTCGTATCTATTATCGGTAGCTAACCTGATTCTTTCCATACCGTTTTTCTTTGCAATTAATTATTCACATCTAAACTCCGTAAACATGACGGTCCTATTTGCTAAGTCTGTTATCGGTGTAGGCGCCTTTTTATGTGTAATGATTGCATTGAAGAATCTTAATATAAGCAACGCTTTACCATTGCTTGCTTTAACGCCGGGATTTGTTGCGGTATTTGCTTTTTTATTACTCGGAGAATCAATAAAAAGTTCTGAAGTATTTGGATTGGTTTGCTTGATAGCCGGCACTTATATCCTTGAGAGTAAAAGCCTTAAGGACATATTGTTCCCGCTCAATATTTTCATAAAATCAAAATATTATCGTTACATTCTTCTTGCATTGCTGCTTTTTACTGCATCATCTATTATGGATAAATTGCTTCTTATCCGTCTTAATTTAACTCCGGTAGCATTAATTGCTATTCAGCATTTTTATTTTGCGGTATTATTTGCAGCCGTATATTTCTATTATGACTATAAAACAAAACCGCCGAAGATATCGGTAAAGAGAAAAGATTTATGGTGGATAATTTTAATTTCATTGCTTACGATCGGTTACCGTTACACTCAGGTTGTTGCGGTAAGCATTGCTTCCGTTGCAATTGTACTTGCAGTTAAACGTACATCGGTATTTTGGGCAACAATAATAGGGGGGAGAATATTCAAAGAAGAGCATCTTTTAAAAAAGACATTTGCGGTTATTTTTATAGTTGCAGGTGCAATTTTAATATTAAGAGATTAATAACTTAATATTAGATAAATATTTGTCAAATTAAAATTTCGCAACAGGGATTGTAAACAAAAATGTACTGCCTTCACCCGGTTTACTCTCAACCCAAATTTTCCCGCCCTGTGCAAGAACAAACTCCTTGGCAATTGCCAAACCCAGACCTGATCCCTTCGAAGTTCTTTTGCCGACCTGAACAAATTTTTCAAATATTTTTTCGCAGTCCTCTTCGGAAATACCCGGTCCCTGATCTTTGACAATAAATTTGATAAACCGGTTATCTTCTACTGCTTTTAAAGTGATTGTTCCACCTAACGGGGAATACCTGATTGCATTATTAATAATATTAACCAAAACCCAAACTGTTTTTTCAAGATCCGCTTTTATTGAGGGAAGCGGATCCGTTAATTCAGTTTCAAGCTGAATATTCTTTTCCGAAAGCAGCATCATTAAAGCAATAACAGCAAGTTCTACAATATCTTCGGGGCGTATCTCGGTAATTCTTAATTTGATGTTTCCTGTTTCTGCCTGTGAAAAATCAAGAAGCTCGTTTACAACTTTTGAAAGCCTGAAACTTTGCTGTCTTATTGAATTAATCAATCCCTTTTGTTCGTCATTAACAGAGCCTATGCGTCTATCTTCTAAAAGTTTTAAACTTAAATTTATAGAAGAAAGGGGAGTCTTTAGTTCGTGCGATACTGTCGNNGTTTTAGCGGTATCTCTTTCCTGGAATAAGGTTACATTCTTAAGCAAAATTATGTAACCGACAAGGCTCGCCCCTTTGTAAACACTTGATTTTAAATCAACCTCTATATGCTCAATAGAATAATAATTTTCTTTTCCACTAAAGATTATCTTAATCGGTTTTATCTCATCGTCCTGTCCTGCCTCTTCTTTTGTTATTAACTTCTGAATCATAGTCTTTATTAAATTATTTGTTACAGCAATATCCGGCGCGAATTTGTTTATTGTGTCTTCTTCCTTTAGGCTTGCAAGGTTTAGTAATGAATTATTGGTTAATATTATTTTCTTATTCTCATCTAAAATTAATACCCCGTCTTCCAGGTTCTTAACAATCGCTTCCATTCTTTTCTTTTCAAAAAGAATTTGGTCAAGATTCGTTTCCTCATATTCTTTTAATCTTTGAACCATAACATTAAAAGAACCGGCTAAGTTACCCATCTCATCATTAGAATTAATATTTAATTTTTGATTATAATCCCTTTTAGAAATGGCGTTTATTTTAGATGTCAATTCGATTATCGGGCTTACTATTTTTCCCGGAAAACTGAAGATAAAATATAGAGTTGATAATATGCTTATTGACCCGATCAAAAACATGTAAAAAGCAACTTCGCCGGCGGTTTTTTCGGCATCGGAATTTCTTTTAAGAGTCGCATCCATGTTAAGTTTGTAAATGGCGTAAATTTTATTACGGGTGTTATTGTAAAATGCTGTAAAATCGCCAATGCTTTTTTTGTCAAATTTATAATTACTATTTATAATATTCCCGGCGGCATATATGAATTTGCCGTAGTATCGTCTTACCCCTAATGCCGCTTCCAGTTCGCCGGTCTCAGTAATATTATTTAATTCAAGATTTAAAAAATGCTCAAATTGAGTATTCTTCTCTGATAATGAAATACTTTGCCCGTTTGCAGAATCTTCTTTTGAGTTATTTACTGCCTTATTAACTGCAAGATTATAAATTCCGTCAAGATTATCCAGCATTATGTATGAATAGCCGATTGAACGGTAATTATCCTTGATAGTGCCAGTGAATCCTTGCGCTGCTTGGTTGATGAAAATTATTCCAAACACGCTTAATATTAATATTACGGTAAAAAGCAGCCCCACGCCGGCGGTTATCTTGGATTTAATCTTTTTCATAATAAATAACGATTTTTAACATACACTTTATCTATTTTGTATTGAATGACTTATAAAATAATAAATATTTTGTAATTATTTAAAAATTAAAAGCTCACTCTATACTATTTAAATTCAAATTATTGAAGTCGGAGTAATAATTCTCCAAAGTTATTGATTTTGAATGAATACAATATAAGGTGAGTTTAATATTAATGATATA
>PLNZ01000158.1 GCA_003142915.1 Ignavibacteriales bacterium
ACAACGGCACAAGCTGGACAACGATAAATGCAGGCTTGCCGAACCGTGCGGTTGGGTCGCTTGCTGTCATCGGGGCGAATCTTTTTGCGGGAACTGCCGGCGCAGGCGTTTTTCTTTCAACCAACAACGGTACAAACTGGACTCCAACCATCTTGTCGGGCGCTTCTGTCCAGTCTTTTGCTGTCATTGGCACGAATCTTTTTGCGGGAACTGCCGGCGGAAGCGTTTTTCTTTCAACGAATAACGGCACGAGTTGGGCTCAAGTTGATTCAGGCTTGACAAGCGCTAGTATTAACTCGCTTGCTGTCAGCCTTACAGGGACAGCCGGGACGAATCTTTTTGCGGCGACTGATAGCGGTGTTTATGTGAGGCCGCTTTCGGAAATGTTTACCGGTGTTAAAAATAAACAAAATAATTTTCCAACAAGTTTTTCCTTACAACAAAACTACCCAAATCCGTTTAATCCAACTACTATGATAAACTACTCTGTTCCTAAAACAAGCTTAGTTACAATAAAAGTTTATGATATTTTGGGAAAAGAAATAGCAACTTTAGTTAATGAAGAAAAATCTGCGGGTAATTATTCAGTACAATTTTCCGCCAATGGCGGATCCGCCTCCGGCAGAAATGGGGGTAATTTATCAAGTGGAATATATTTCTACCGGATGCAGTCCGGGAATTATTCGCAAACAAAAAAACTCGTTTTGCTCAAGTGAGTTCCAAGCGAAACATGCCCATACACTGCTGCTTTATTTTATTCGCGGGTGAACCGGCATAAATGATTGTGCACTGAAGTTACGCAGTTATTTATCATTAAATAATAGGATAATATTTCTATTTATCTTCTTATTATTCTATTCATCAAAAAAATATAATTATTAATAAGCAATTATTAACCAACATGAGAACAGTCTTATGGGAAAAATAATAAATACAGCTATAGTAGGTTTTGGGATGTCCGGTGAATTTTTTCATGCGGCTTTTTTAGATGCAGACCCTAATTATCGTTTGAGTAAAGTTGTTGAACGGCATAGTAACAGGTCTAAACATTTATACCCTTATATTGAAGTAGTAAGAGATTTTTCTTCTGTGCTTGACGATGATGAGATTGATCTGGTTATAATTAATACGCCTAACCATTTACATTTTGAGATGGCTAAAAAAGCGCTGATTTTCGGTAAGCATGTTGTAGTTGAAAAACCATTTACGGCAACATCAAAAGAAGCAGAGGAGTTGATTAATATTGCCGCAGCTCAGGAAAAGATATTGACTGTTTACCAGAACCGCCGATGGGACGGTGATTTTCTAACCGTAAAAAAGATAATTGATAGCAGGATGCTCGGCGAGCTAGTTGAATTTGAATCTCATTTTGACAGGTTTAGAAATTATATAAAGCCCAATTCATGGAAAGAAGAAATATTACCTGCCGCCGGGCTTCTATATGATATAGCCTCTCACTTGATTGATCAGTCTGTTTGCTTGTTTGGAAATCCAATATCCGTTTATGCGGATTTGAGGACACAAAGACCATCGGGAAAAATAATAGATGCTTTTGAAGTGATTCTGAATTATGATAAACTTAAAGTCACTTTAAAAAGTAATTATCTTTCTAAAATCCCTTTACCGCGGTTTACGCTGCACGGTACGGAAGGCTCTTATATAAAAAACGGATTGGATCCGCAGGAAGAAACACTTAAAAAATACGGTTATAGAAAATCGCCCGAATGGGGTACCGAGCCTTCTGAGTTTTGGGGAATGATAGATATCAAATTGAATGGATTAAACTTTAGCGGCGAAATTGAAACAATTGCAGGTTCGTATTCTGCATTTTACGAGAACTTGTATGAAGCCATAGCAAACGGTAAAGAATTAGCCGTTAAACCGGAAGAAGCTTTGAATACTATCCGTATAATCGAGCTGGCAATGGAGAGCTGCAGGAATGGATGCGTAATAAAGTTTTAAGAATGAGAGTCTCTAATACTAAAGATTAAAACGGAAAATCTTCCTTGTAATTAACCTTCTTTTCGATTTTCTCTTCCTCTTTCTTCTTCGCAGTTTGATGCACGGAATTTGCTTCAACATAAATTGCTTTATATGGCCTTACAGGGCAGGCATACTCACAAGCGCCGCAGCCGATGCAATATTCGTCATGTACCTCCGGCGCTCTTATACCCTCAAAAGGCACCATGATTACTGCTTTCGTAGGGCAATGTTCCGAACAAGCGCCGCAGTCTGTTTTTTCTGTATAAACAATGCAATTATCTTTTATAAATTTTGCCTGTCCGAGCTGTGTTAACTTTTTCTTTTCAAGCTTGACAGGCAGAATTGCGCCATTCGGGCAAACTTCGCCGCAAATAACGCAGTCAAAATTACAATAGCTGGTAGTATAATCCATGCGTGGTTGAAGTATTCCCAATATTCCATACTCCAGGAATGCAGGCTGAAGTACCAATGCCGGACAGGAACTGATGCATAGATGACACGCAGTACAATTACTTGTAAAATGTTTTAAACTTATTGAGCCGGGAGGTGTAACAGGGTTTTTCCTGAAGATAGGAATCTTACTCAGTTTTTTACTAATTATTTTGCTTTGAGCAGAAACTAATTTTGTTGAACCGGCAAGAAATACGGCTACAGAAATTAGAAATTGCCGTTTTGCCGAATCAATACTTTCGGCTTTCTCTGTTTCTCTTTTGTTAAATGATAACCGGTAGCTTATTCCTTCCGATGGACAGACTTTGAAACAATTATAGCAGCTTACACACCGGCTGAAATCAACGGTTTTTTTCTTCTTATCAATACAGCCGGATTTGCATGCGCGCTCACATAAATTACAGCCGATGCAATTTTTCTCATCAATTTTAATTTTAAATAATGAAATTTTTGAGAGTAATCCGAGCAGCGACCCTACCGGGCATACTGTATTGCAAAATAATCTTCCCGAAAAAAATGAAAGTATGAATACAAGTATTAAAAACGCAGCAGGAAGGAATATGATAATATAATTTGTGCCGCGCATTTCAACCGGATTAATCCAATATAGATTTACTTTTTCCAGTGTAATTGCCGCAAAGTTATAACCGCTCAGGAGAAGAGGTTTAAATAATTGAGTATAAATTCTGCCGAAATTGCTGTAAGGATCAAGCAGATTGATTACGAATAAACTGCCTGATAAAAAGAAGATAATTGACAAAGATAAGAATGAATATCTAAGCAGGTTGGCAGGCTTCAATAGATGGTAATATTTTTTTTTATGGAGTTTTTTTGAGATGTAAGAAAATATATCCTGCAATGTTCCCAACGGGCAAATACTTGAACAATAAACCCTGCCAAAAAGAGCGGTAAGAATTAATACAAGTATAAACCCAATTGCCGAAATGCCTGCAAGCCTGACAAATTTTATTAATGATGGTATAAACTGAAGAAAAGTAAAATAGTTTGTATATGCCGGAGATAGCGAGTTATTAAAATCCAGGAATAATGCTGAAATTAATAAGAAAAGAACAATTGATACGGTTATTCTTATTTTCTTTAAATTAGAAAGCTTCATTTGAGAATTCTGTTTCTGTCACCAGTCCGGCACTGCCTGTCCAACGCTTATAACATAATCTTTTTTATATTCAATTTACTTAAATCTTTTCTGCCTATTTTCATCTGGTCCGCAAATTTAATATATGGAATAGTGTCCGGATCAACTCCAAAAATTTTAGCTGCAGCGGCATCAGCAGCAACGATATCGGTGGAAATAATCTGCTGTTTCATTAAAACAACATCGTTTGTAGAAGTTCCTCTTGGCCCGTTTGTCTTCATAACCAAATAAGCATCGACAACCGTGAGATTAGGTTTACTATAAGTGGCAAAGTCAGCTATTGATTGCTGCAAATCGTTTCTATGCCATTCTTCTCTATTCCAAACAATGCCCATATTATTCTTCATGCCGACAGTTAATATACCGGAATTATGATTCTTTAACACCGGTACATTAATGAATACATCCGAGTCTAATATCAACTCATGAACTTTTGCATTTTTTATAGCCTTGCCTTGTTTAATAGTTACCTCCTGGTAGTAACTTTCTGTGGCGCCGGAAACAATTTTTCCGCCTGCATCTTTAACAGCCTTTTCAATTCCGCTGTTTGAATAGCACCTGTTCCAGTTATCACAGGTATGATCAAAAACAAAAACCTCTTTTGCTCCGGCATTAAAACAATGCTGTATAATCCTTCCAATCAATTTTGGATTTGTATCTGCACCCTTTTCAGGAACTGCATCCCAACCAATATTGGGTTTAATAACAACTTTTTGTCCCTTTTTAACAAAATTTTGCATTCCGCCAAATGCAGCTATGCCTTTATCAAACATGGTATCCGGCTCACCGCCTTTTATTGCCACCAGATCGTAAGCATTGTTTACTAATAAATTACCGGCAAAAAGGTTTGAAAAATTACCGAGGGTAATTGAAGAACTCAATGCCATTGTGGCAAGAGCGCTTTTTTTTATAAAATCACGTCTTTCCATAAAATTCCCATCCTAAAAAAGATTACATAAAAAACCTTTGTAAAATATAATACATTGTGTATTAATAGACAAAATTGGATTATATTTACAAAAATACTTAATTACATTACACGGAAATTATATGCAAAATATTTTAATATTATAGTGTGCAAATGTTAATTAAGTTTAAGTCCTTTCGGAAATAATTATGCGAACACTTACATGCTGTTTGAACCTTTTTATACTCACTACATTTCTAATTTTTGTGCCGGGACAGCCGGGTTATGCTCAGCAAAATAATAACATGATTAATGCTGATGCTGTTTGGAACCCATCTATGGACGATATGGGAAACATATCTATAAAGTGTGGGCTTTTGAAAGGTGAGGATCTCTACTCATGTTTAATAAATGAAATGCAATCGGCAAATGCATCGGACCGGGCTGTAGAGTTTACGAAACTCCTTGGCGGCAGGGGATATATGAAAGCTTTCAAACCATCAGGTACTGTTGATGTTGCCGTTGTTTATTATCCTTTCGAAAAAGAAAACCATGAAGGCTATGTAATAGTAAATGGCAATCCGGGCATAGTAGATGCAGATAATTATGGGTTGCTTAATTTAGACGGGCTTGAAAAAACATCCGGATATATTCAACTCGGGAATAAATATCCGCATATAGCGTTATTTGCCGGAGACCGCACAGGCGTTAGTTATCCGCTGAATGAAAACTTGCCAAATCATGGCGAAAGAATAATTGTGAATTATGCATTGAGGGACGGATGCAATGCCTGTGAATTAATTGGTTATGTTGAATTCGGATTTGATTTTGACAGCACAGGCAATTTCCTGGGGACAGAATTTCTTACATTAAAAAAATCAGTCGTACTTGATTCTGTCGCATTTGAAAATAAAAATCCCCAGAATGTCTTCAGTGATCCTTCGCAAACAATAGTAATTTCGCAGGGTGATGAGTTCGTAATTGCTCTTCAGTCAAATCATTCTGCCGGTCTCAAATGGGAATTAGCTGAGCCGCTTGATGAGAAAATTGTAACATTGCGGAGCAGTAATTTCGTAATACCGGATGAAACTTTACCGAATGCAGCAGGAAAAGAAACATGGAATTTCAGAACGACGGGGAAAGGAGGAACCGAGATAAATTTTAAATACGTAAGAGATTGGCAGAATGAAACAAAAGAATATCAAAATATTACTTTTACTTTGGTGGTAAATTGATTCTAGTATAAAGGGATCACTATTTGAAAGTGTGCAAATACATTAAGAATTTTCAAAATATTTTACTTTTAAGAAACCCTCTTTATTATATAAAAAATTTTGATTTAAACGATCTTTTAAGAAAACTGTGGTGATACATGAAGGTAAAAGACATTCTTTTAGTTATGTTTATTCTAATGACGTTGATGCTGACTGCTCAGGAAAAAGATTTAGTTTCAACAACGGGGAAAATTACAGCTAAAGCGATATGGAGACCAGGTATGGAAACGCTTCGCGCAATTCATGATAGCTGCGATAATATGAAATACCCTTCATTTAAAAAATGTCTTTTAGAACAGATGCAAAAATTTGGCGCTTCGCAGGAAGCTATCGAGTTTGCTAAAATGACTGATTCCGAAGGCTTTATGCGCGATTTCAAAGATGCAGGAAAAGTTGATATTGCTTATGCTGTTTATCCTTTCCGTGCTAATGAAAACCAGGTTTGCTTTTTAGTCAACGGAAGCCCGAATATGATTGACGTTGATAATTACGATTATATTTCTAAAGCGGTGATAAAAAAGAATAAAATATATAAACAGGTTGCAAAGGTATATCCAAAAGTGAGTATCTGGCCTGGTGATAGAAACGGTACAGACTTTTCTGCCGTGAGAGAACAGCTCGGCGGCGGGCAGCAGTTTATTTTCGACTATCGTTTGCAGGATGGCTGTCATGCTTGTAAACTTATCGGGTTTGCTAATTTGGGATTTAATTTTGATAAAGATGGAAAATTCTCAGCCATAAAAGTGATTAATATTTTAATGCTGAATGATTCCATTAAAGAATTGAAAGTGCAGGATGAATATTCAAATCCTGAAAAAACAATCGAAATAAAAGCCGGGCAATATTTTAAAATTGCGCTGAATTCAAATCCTTCTACGGGATATGGGTGGCAGCTTGCGGAACCGCTAAATGAAAATATAGTCGGTAATGCAGGTGAAACCTATATACTGCCCGCAAATCCGATACCGGGCGCTGGCGGAAAAGAAATTTGGAATTTTATCTCCATCAATCAGGGCAGTACGGAAATTTCTTTTAAGTATATCCGTCCATGGGAAAAGAATGTTAAACCTGTAAGGGAATCAACTTTTAAGATTATTGTAGAATAGCTGCTTTAATATTCTGTTTATTTTTTTGCTTCTGTGTCTTACCTCAAAAGTCCTGTCTTTTATTTAAAATAATTGGAAACTATTCTTGACAAAATAGTTCCCAATTATTATATTGGAAACGTAAAAAACAATAATAGTTTCCGTCGTACTTAACAAGCCGGATTAAAAATAAATTTTGTATTTGGGACTTTAATAGAAACTTAAAAATTAGAATAATTAATTATGAATCGAAGGAAAAAGAAAAAACCGATCATTGCAGGAGTTGAAGCTTTCCCGGGTGAAAACTCTTACCCGGGGAAAATTAACGGGAGTAAAGATGCAAACATTTATGTAAAAAAATCCGAAGAAATAAAAGAAAAAAATATTGTTATGGATATTGAAGAAAGGGAAAAAATACTCGGTTATGCCGTTGAAACTTTTCTTAAGGAAGGTTTTTATAAAACTACTATGGATGAAATAGCCGCAAGGCTTCATATGAGCAAAAAAACTATTTATAAATATTTCCCCTCCAAGGAAGAACTTGTAAGGGAGGTTATGAAAACTCATATGCATTTAACTATGAAAAAAATAAAAAGCCATGTTAATCATCAAAGCAATGCCGTTGAGAAACTATTTGACATTTTTACTATTGTCGGCGAGAATATATTGAAAGTCAATGAAAAAATGATAATGGATTTACAGTTTTATTCTCCGGGAATATGGAAGGAAGTTGATGATTTCAGAGCAAGGCAAATAACTGCAAACTTTTCAAGAATATTTGAACAAGGAAAAGCAGAAGATTATTTCTTAAATATTAAGACCGAAATAATTTTATCAGTTTTTGTTGCTTCAATACGGGCAATCGTAAATCCTGATTATGCTGTAAACAGCGGGGTCAGCCTTAAAGAAGCCTTTATGGCAATAATTGAAATCCTGATGAACGGAATACTAAATGAAAAAGGTAAAAAGATATTTAATAAACTTAAAAACGGAGTTACTAAATGAAAGTAGTAATGTGGTTAATGCCGGCTGCCGTTATGTTTCTTCAAATTGGCTGCGGCAGCGGAAGTGGTAATAATAAAATAGAAGCATCCGGTACAATAGAAGCGACGAATGTTACGGTGTCGGCTAAAGTAACCGGGCAGGTTCAAAAATTATATTTTAATGAAGGCGACAAAATCAATTTAGGCGATACTCTTATTACAATTGACCATGATTTGACGGCAATTCAATTACAGGAATCGGAGGCAGCAGTTGAAGGCGCAAAAGCTCAACTGGATCTGCTTATTCAGGGCGCTAGAGCCGAAGATATTAAACAGGCAGACGATGCTTTAAACCAGGCGAAGGCAAATTATTATTTTGCCGAACTGACCAAAGAAAGAAATGAAAAATTATTTGCAGAAAATTCCATAACAAAGCAGCAATGGGATGATGTATTGGATAAATATGATGTTGCAAATGCTCAATACAATTCGGCAAAAGAGAATTTGGAAAAGATGAAAAATCTATCCAGGCCCGAAGAAATAGTAGAAGCAAGAGCGAATTTGGACAAGCAAATAGCCTCTTCAAATCTTTTAAGAAAAAATATAATCGATTCTTATGTGATTGCACCGATCAGCGGATTTGTAGTAAAAAAGTTTGTTGAAGCAGGGGAAAGCGTCACGATGCTTTCTTCGTTAGTGATGATCTCCGATCTGAGTTATGTAGACCTGGAAATTTACGTCCCTGAAACGGAACTCGGTAAAGTTCAGCTTGGGCAGGAAGCCAAAGTAACAGTTGATTCTTATAAAGATAAAACTTTTACGGGTAAAGTTATTTACATATCGCCCGATGCTGAGTTTACTCCTAAAAATATTGAAACAAAAGACGAAAGGACAAAGCTTGTTTATGCGGTAAAGGTTCATATTCATAATCCGAGCTTTGAATTAAAAGACGGTATGCCCGCTGATGCAGTGATCAATTTGCAATAAAAATTTTTGAGAATATAGATTATTAAACCGGACATAGATTATTGAAATATGGAAGCAGCAATAAATGTAAATAATATTAAGAAGAATTACGGTGAAGTGAATGCGCTGAAAGGTATTTCATTTGACGTAAAGTCAGCGGAAATGTTTGGGCTGGTTGGTCCCGACGGTGCAGGTAAAACGACGACTATCAGACTGCTATGCGGACTTCTTATGCCTACGGCTGGATCGGCTGAATTATTCGGCTTTGACCTTGTTAGAGATAAATTAAAAATTCAAAAGCATATCGGGTATCTTTCCCAGAAGTTTAGTTTATACGGCGATTTAACTGTTGATGAGAATATTGAATTTTTTGCAGACCTTCACGGTGTTAAGGATTACAAAAACAGGCGGAATGAACTTCTTGAATTTACACGCCTTACTCCGTTTAGAACCAGGCTGGCAGATAATCTTTCCGGCGGAATGAAGCAGAAACTTGCTCTTGCATGTACATTAATTCATAAGCCGAAAATAATTTTTCTTGACGAGCCTACAACAGGAGTTGACCCTGTTTCGAGGAGAGATTTTTGGAAAATACTTTCAAATCTTCAGCAGGATGGTGTTACTATTTTTATGTCAACTCCCTATCTTGATGAAGCAGAACGCTGCAACCGGGTTGCTCTTCTTAACAAGGGTGAAGTATTAAGCTTTGACACGCCTCAGAATATAAAGCAGTCGCTGAATAAATCAATTATCGAAATTGTTTGTTCTCCTACTTTAATGGCATACAAAATATTGAAGGAAAAAAGCAGTTACGAGGTACAGATGTTCGGAGACCGTCTGGATATAGTAGTAACGGAATATGAAAAGGATTACGGAATTATTGAGAAGTTATTAATTGAGAATGGAATCCAAATGATTGACCATAGGGTAATACCGAGTTCCCTTGAAAATGTATTTATTCATTTAATCGGGGAGATTAAAGATAATGCATCGTAAAATATTTAAGATAAAAGTTTATAGTTATAGAAATAGAACGAGGATTTGAAATGAAAAAATTTATCATGGCAGTAATACTGGTACCGGTTATCTTATACTCGCAAACTAGGGAACTGACATTAAAAGAAAGTTTGGAAATCGGTCTTAAAAACAGTAAAGATCTTAAAATATCATATTCCAAACTGGTTAGCGCTTCAGCACAGGTAACATCGGCTAATTCACAATTATTGCCGCAGCTAACTTTTAATGCCGGATATACACGGTTAAGCAATATTCCACCTTTTGACGTATCTCTGCCGATTTTCCCTGAGCCTATTGTTGTTTCCCCTGTAATTTTGGATAATTACACTCTAAAGACAAGCTTGCAGCAGCCTTTATTCACAGGGTTCAGGTTGACGTCATTAAGAGACGCAGCTAAATCAAATTATGATGCCGCAAACTCAGATTATCAAANNAATGACAGTGTATTGGGTGAAAATCTGAACCAAATAAAGCAGCATCTCGATGATACTAAAAATTTTCTTGCCAACGGGCAGGCAACTAAAAATGATTATCTAAAGCTTGAAGTGCAGTATTCATCTGTAAACCTTCAGAAAATAGAAGCGGACAATTCTCTTGATATAGCAAGGATGACTTTTAACCAGGCAATTAATCTTCCTTTAGATGCTCAAACACAAATTAAAGTTGAAGAACCGGAAATTAAGGTTACGGATTATAATATTGAAGATTTGCAAAGTGAAGCAAAAAATAATAGAAATGAATTAAAGGCTCTTGAATACCGTTTATATGCGAGCATTGAAAATGTGCGTGCATCAAATTCAGCCTGGTATCCTTCAGTATATCTTTTCGGCGATTATTATGATGACAAACCTAATGAACGAATTCTTCCGGCTGTGAATGAGTTCAAATATGGCTGGGATGCAGGTGTAACATTATCATGGACTATATGGAACTGGGGATATAATTCTTCACAATCAACAATTGCCGAACAGAATAAAATCCAGACAGAGACTTCCCTATCACAGTTAAAAGATGCTGTTGAGATTGAAGTTTATCAAAATTATTTAACATTTAAAAGGGCTTATGATAAGGTTAACGTATCTAAGCTGGGAGTAGATCAATCCCAAGAAAATTACAGAATAACGAAAGAGATGTACAACACTCAAACAGCATCAAGCACCGATTTAATTGATTCTGAAGCTGCGTTACTTCAGGCAGAAACAAATTACAATAATGCACTTGTTGATTATGAAGTAGCAAAAATAAGACTGGAAAAATCAGCCGGTAAAAAAATATATTAATTTAATGACGTTACTCAATTAATATTTAAAGCCCCGGCTTTTAAGCCGGGGATAAATACGTCCAGATATCCGGGCTTTAGCCCAAAGGTTTGCTTTGTTAATAGGATTATAAAAGATGTTTTCAATTGAAGTAAATAAACTAACTAAGACTTTCGGAAGTTTTATTGCCGTAAACGGAATTTCCTTTAATGTAAATCAGGGTGAGATTTTCGGGTTTCTCGGGGCAAACGGCGCAGGAAAATCAACCGCTATTAGAATGTTGTGCGGTATTTTGGAACCTACATCAGGTGATGCTATGGTTGGCGGTTATAGCGTAATGAATCAGCCTGATAAAGTTAAAACAGAGATAGGTTATATGTCTCAAAAGTTTTCTCTGTATAATGATTTAACGGTTGAAGAAAATATTAATTTTTTTGGCGGAGTTTACGGGCTTTATAATCATAAACTGGAAGAAAGGAAGAAATGGGTTCTTAAAGTAGCATTTTTAGAAGGTCAACAGAATTTGTTAACCGCCTCGCTTCCGGGAGGCATTAAACAGAGGCTTGCTCTTGCAATTGCAGTTATACATGAGCCTAAAATTGTCTTCCTTGATGAACCAACCGGAGGAGTTGACCCGATTTCGCGCAGAAACTTTTGGGATTTAATTAATGAACTTTCTCAAAGCGGTGTAACTGTTTTTGTAACTACTCATTATTTGGATGAAGCTGAGTTCTGCAATACAATAACATTGATAAATGCAGGGAATATTATTGCAAGCGGAAGCTCAAAAGAATTAAAGACAAAATATTTAACCAATACAATTCTTGAAGTTGAATGCGATAAAGTAATTGCGGCTCTGGATATCCTCTCGAAACAAAAGTGGATTGATGAAACTTCAATTTTCGGCAATTATATCCATGTGAATGTTAAAGATGAAAATGAAGGACGCAAATTAATAAAAAAAGTGCTTACTGAACAAAATTCAATCATTATTTCAAGACTTGATAAAATTGTTCCCACTCTTGAGGACGTATTTATTTATCTGCTTGAAAAGGACGAAAATAAAAATGTTGAATAGAATAAAAGCAATTGCTATAAAAGAAATGAGACAGCTTAAAAGAGATAAAAGGATGCTGTATGTGCTTTTTATCTTTCCAATTTTTTTGCTTGTAATATTCGGATATGCTATAAATTTCGATGTGCATCATATAAAAATTGTAATATACGATCAGGACAAGTCTACCGACAGCCGTAATTATGTAAATTCCCTTACAAGCTCGGATTATTTTGATATTGTAGGTTATATACACAATGATAAAGAAATAAAAGGAGTTCTTGATACAAAGAAAGCACAATGTGTTGTGGTTTTTCCGCGGGATATGTCACAGAAGCTGTATTCAAAACAAACCGCAAAAGTACAGGTATTGATTGACGGTGTGGATGCAAATACTGCTTCACTAATATTAAATTACATGAATAGCGCTACAGCCGCGTACTCTCAAAAGTTACAAGGCAATATATTAGCCTCGAT
>PLNZ01000170.1 GCA_003142915.1 Ignavibacteriales bacterium
AGCTGATTCTTTAAAAAACAAAGATAATAGAGTAAGCAGTACATCAGCTGATTCTTTAAAAAACAAAGATAATAGAGTAGGCAGTATATCTAATTTAACAAATCAGAATAATAATCAGCAACAAGCACAGCAGCCGGGGTTGCAACAGCCGCAACAACAGGGACAGCAACAAACAGGGCAACTGCCTCAGGGGTCGCAGCAACNNCAGTTAAAATCTCAATCTAAACCGCCGGTAAGGCCAAAAACTTCCATCGATACCCTTACAAATGAACTCGTAAAATCAGAATTTGAATTGGGAAATTTGATGTTATTCGAATTCAATGTTCCTGATTCGGCTTATAAATATTACTCTGATATAATGTTAAATTACCCGGTTTCTCCTTATGAAGGAAGGGTGGTATTTGCATTTGGTAATTATTATTTGGCTGTTAATGATACCGTAAGAGCCGACAGTATATTTAATGTGGTATATGATAAATATAAAGATGAGGACATAGTTAATGCAGCAGCGATAAAACTTAATAAACCGTTAATAAATTTAGAATACGATCCGGCAAAAACATTATATGTTGAAGCTGAATCGTTGATGACAAACTCTAAATATGATTCGTCCATTACCAATATGTACAAAATATATTTGACTCATCCCAAATCTCCGTTTGCTTCAAAAGCATTGTATGCTATTGGATGGATGCTTGAAAATAAAAATATGAATGATTCTGCGGCTGTTATTTATGATACATTAACTAAAGAATATCCGCGCTCTATTTATGCTGCCGATGTCTTACCAAAGCTGACCTTTTATAAAAATGAGATAGTCAGGCTTAATAAAGCAAAGCAAGACTCGCTATATACTTTAACAAGACCTAAATCAGATACTTTATCAACCGATTCTTTGTTTATTAAAAAACAAAAATTGGGCGGTTTAGCTTCTAATTTAAACGGCGGCAATAATGCTCCCGGAAATACAGCCCCAAACAATGCAAAAGCCGAAAATAATTTTATAAATAATAATGCTGTGGTTAATCCAGATACATTAATTAGAAATATGGGGAGAGGTATTAGACGCATATCGAGGTAAAGTTGTTATTTCTGATGCAGTGATTATTAATTAAAAAAGTTTTGTGCAGGTGTAGAGATAAATGTTGATAACCCAATTTCCTGAAAACGAATTAGGATGGCTTTTAGGAGAAATTCTTCCTTCAATAAAGAAAAGAAAATTTGAAAGTTTATTCCTTTATATTTTAGCTCTTATCTATTTTTCTATTCCCTCATTTGAAATACCACTGCTTGAGTATTCACATTTAAGAATTACTTCCGTAATGGAAGAACGCGCACTTGGACAAAACTTAGGCTTTTACCCCAAGCAATCCTGGGTAAGTATAGCTGATGTAAATCCTAATCTTCTTAAAGCAATTATATCAATGGAAGATGATGCGTTTTTTATGCACAAGGGAATAGACTGGAACCAATTGAATATATCACTTAAAGAAAATAAGAGAAAGAAAAGAATTATCCGTGGGGGAAGTACAATAACTATGCAGCTTGCTAAGAATCTGTACCTTACAACGGAAAGAAATTTACTTTGTAAGGCAAAGGAGATGCTTATTACATTCCGGCTTGAAAAGGAAGTTTCTAAAAAATCAATTCTGGAAAATTATATTAATGCTATAGAATGGGGAGATGGAATTTTTGGTATTAAAGAAGCTTCTGAAATCTACTTTAACAAGGAACCATCAAAATTATCAACAATTGAATGTGCCCGGCTTGCTGCTGTTATTCCTTCGCCCCTTGAACATCAGCCAAATACGAATTCAAGATATGTAATACACAGAGCCGGTACAGCACTTTTAAGACTTGATAATGTAATATTATTCCCGGAATAGGAGCTATGAAGAGAAGCGAATTACTAGAGCTTATTGGAGAAGGTGAAAATATTCATTGTGAGTTTAAGAGAAAATTTTCTACTACCGAAAAAATCTCGAGAGAAATGATAGCTTTTGCAAATACCAAAGGAGGGTTTATCCTCTTTGGGGTAGATGATAACAAAGAAATAATTGGTGTGGAAAGTGAAAAATCCGAGAGTGAGTTAATCAAAGAGGCAGCTCTTAATTATTGTGAACCGCCACTGGAATTCAAGATTGAATATATTGATATGAATGGGAAGGAAGTAGTTGTTGTCGAAATTCCGGAATCCGATAAAAAACCTCATAGGCTTCAGGATTTTTTATCGGAGTTCGATATTAACAAGGCAGTTGTAACAATCCGGGTGAATGATAAAAGTATTCAGGCAGGTAAAGGCATGGTACGAATACTTAAAGCCCAGACAAGCGATCTTCAATTGAAAAAATATTCAATTGGTCTTGTTGAAAAAATTGTTTTTGATTATTTGACGAAAAATGTGACAATAACTGTAAAGACTTTAAGCAGTCTCGCGAATATATCTGAAAGAAGAGCATCGAGAACACTGGTAAAGCTTGTACGTGCTAATTTGCTTATGATTCATATTAAAGATAACGGGAAAGAGTTTTTTACCGGCATAGTCTGAATTCTAAGGCGAAACCTGCATGACCGGGAGGCAATCTTGTCTGACTGAGCCGGGCGCTGTTTGACTAAATGAATGATTTATTAAATAATTCATTTATTTGCGATACAAAGTAAAAATTTTTCTTAATTCGAAAATTGCAATTCCGTAAGCTACAGCAACATTTAATGATTGTTTAATTCCGTATTGCGGGATTTCGATGGAAAGGTCGCATAAATCTATAAGTTCCTGAGATACTCCAGTTATTTCATTACCGACGATAAGGCAGAGAGGAAAATCTCTTTCGGATACTTCGTAGTATTGTTTACTTTTGTTTGTTAATTCGAGAGCGCAAATTTTTATTCCCTCATTTTTTAGCTTTAAGATAACTTCTTTGGAATTTTTTATATATTCCCACTTTACGCTATCGGTTGAACCTAAAGCGGTTTTAAGAATTTCTTTTTTAGGAGGATGTGGTGTATAACCGCATAAAAAAAGTTTTTCAATCATTACTCCGTCTGAAGTTCTAAAAATTGAGCCTACATTATAATTACTGCGTATGCTGTCAAGCAGAACATAAACAGGCAGTTTTTTTATTCCGTTAAGAGTCTCAAGAGTGTTCCTCTTTTGGGCTATTTCGTCATGAGTCAGTTTTTTCATAAATAATGGAGAACAACAAAATTTATTCAAATTTAATTGCAAGCTGGCCGCAAGCTGCGGAAATATCATCACCTTGAGTATCTCTTATCATTACGGTTATGTTTTTATTCCTCAATTTTTCAACAAATTCATCAATCCTTTGGATTGGAGTAGGTTCTAGTTCTGCTGCAAATCCCACTGGATTCATGTGTTCTAAAGAATTAAAGGGTATAATATTAATTTTCGATGGGAGTTCACTGCATAGCCCTATTAAAGCATTTGCGTCTTCATCACGGTCATTAATGTCTTTCAGCATTATATATTCAAATGTAATCCTAAGTCCTGTATGTCTTGCATAAAATTTTACAGCGTCAATATTCTGCTTTAAGCTGTATTTATTATTAATAGGCATTATTTTGGACCTTATATCTTCAAAGCATGAATGCAGAGAGAGAGCCAGTTTTACTTTTAGATTTGCTTCGGCAAGCTCGCGTATTTTGGGAGCAATTCCTGCAGTTGAAACCGTCACCTTTTTAATGCTTACGCCAGTAGTCAATTCTTCGGAAAAAATTCTAAGCGCTTTAATGGTATTATTATAATTCAGCAACGGTTCGCCCATGCCCATAAAGACGATGTTGGTAACATTATCTTTACCAAAGTCTTTAGCTGCCAGCATATATTGATCAAAAATTTCACCGGTTGTTAAATTTCGTTTATAACCCATCAAACCGGTAGCACAAAATGTACAATCAAGCGGACACCCAACCTGTGTGGAAAGGCAGACTGTTGTCCTTTTTTCTTCAGGTATGACAACCGACTCTATTTTGAGCTTATCGTTAGTTTCAAAAATATATTTTTTCGTTCCGGTTATAGGCGATATCACGGAAGTTAAATACTCTAATGTTTTTAGCTCCGTTATTTCTTTCAACTCGTTTCTAAGCACTTTAGGAATGTTTGACATATCATCATAGTTGGTAACTAGATGATTATAAAGCCAGTTGAAAATTTGCTCACCTCTAAATCGTGGCTTGCCAATACTTGCAAAAAAGTTTTTCAACTCATCTAAAGTCATGCCCTTTAATTGAGTCACCTTTTTCTCTTGAACCGTAGTTTTAGTTTCATCACCCATTTTTTAATATTTATTTATTTATTGGTTCTAATATAAGAATTCATTTGTTAGTACAAAATTGATTTGCTACATAAGTGACGCAGATAATTTTTGATTGATTATCATTGCTTAAAAAAGAATATTGGTTTATTTTATATGATAAATTTCAGTATTTATATGCAATGACTCAGATCAAAAATTTGACAATGAACTTATTGTTCTCGGATTTTATATTATCAAAATTAGTAAAAAATAAATAAAATGGTGTGGTACGGATTTTGAATTTGCAGAAGAACAGTTAATGATCCTTGATACTATATGTGAATTTGCACAAGCCGAAGTAGCTCCATCTGCCATTGACTATGATGTTAAAGGATAGTTCCCCACCGGGGTTGTAAAGAAGGTGGGTAAACTGGGATTCCTAGGAATGATAGTCCCTGGGGAATATAGCGTCCCGGGCTGGACACAATAAGCTATGTTCTTGCAATACTTGAAATCTCTAAAGTTAAGGCGATTCAAATTCATAGCGTTTATTGCTACATAAGACGGTATCAGGTAGAAAAATATCTAAGAATGCAAAATAACGGAAATATATGAGGGCACTTCGGAAATTCAGAAAATAATTATATCAAGAGCCGTTCTATATGGACAATAATCATTTTATATTTAAGATAACTTTAGCTTTTATATTATCATTTAGTTTCAGTACTTTTGCTCAAACTGATTGGGTTAAATGGGGTAAAGCAGATTATACTTATCAAATAAATAATCCGGTTGAACAGCGTAATTATTCATTTGATTTAAGTAATCCGGGAAGATTTTTACTTAAATCTTTTGCAAATGCTTATTGGCTGTTTATCTCTGATGTGGATGGAGATAATTGTTCGTTCAGCCCGACTTGCTCTAATTTTTTTATTCAAGCTGTTGAAAGGACTAATATTATGCAGGGCTCATTAATGTTTTTTGACAGATTTACAAGAGATATGAATATATTTGGGAAGGTGAATCATTATCCGAGGGTACCTGGTGGTCATTTTTTTGACCCTCCGTCTCTTTATATTTTGGATAGTGATTCCATTAATTATATTCCTCCTTCAGTTGTTGTAAAGAATGAATGAAGAAATTATTTTTTACTATTCTTATTTTTAGCTCAATAATATTTTCTCAAGAGAAAAGTCATTTAGCGAATGATAATTTATTCTCTCCCACAAACATTAAAAGATTTGCCGATTATCTTTTTTGTCAAAAAGATTATCTGCGTGCGGCTAACGAGTATGAACGGATTTTGAGTCTTGTTCAAAACGATTCTATAGAATTTAAGATTGCGCTTTCTTATTTGGAGATGGGTAATTTTAGTGAAGCCTCAACAAGATTCAATTCGATCAAAAAATCCTCATCATTTTACAAATCTGCACAAGCACAATCTCTCAAGTCGGTTTTTCAGACAGGCGATATTGTTCAATTTAGAAATCAATACCTTGATATAAATTCTAATAAAGCTTATCTGGATAGCGCCGGTATGGCTTCACTTTACATGTTCTCTTTTCTCTTAACGGAAGAGCCGCTTCCCAATGAAGATGAGTTTATAAAGACATTCCCGATTGCAGAAAAAAATAAAATAAAAAATTTTTATGATTGGAAACAAGACCCTCTCGAAAAAAGCCCTTTAAAAGCTGCAATATTCTCTGCGGTAATTCCCGGTGCTGGCAAAATTTATGCTAATGAATATTCAGACGGTATCTATGCTTTTATTGCAACATTGGTAGCCGGATACTTAGCTTTTGATAACTTTAAAGCCGGTCATGATTTTAGAGGATGGATTTTCAGCGGCTTAACTGTCGGGTTTTACGCAGGTAATATTTATGGTTCTGCTGCTGCCGTGCAAATATATAATGCGCGTATCAGGTTTGATTTTATCAATGAGTTGAAAGCATTTCTTGAAGATAAAAATTATTTCTTACAGGTATTTAATTTTTGTAATTAAATGAGTGGCTATTTAAAACATATTTTAATTATTTCAGTTTTGATTCCTATAAAATTATTTTCTCAGGATATCATTCAAAACCAATATAGCTATGCTCTCAGTCTTTATAATAGCGAGCAATATTATGATGCGGTAACAGAGTTTAAAAGATTATTGTTTTTCGATGGAGAAAAGGAATATGTATATGACGCAAATGAATATATTGGAATGTCATATAAAATGGGCGGTAAATTTTCCGATGCAATTTTATACTTTGCAATTGCAGAAATGAACGCCGGTAATGATGAAGAACTTTTTAATTCAAAAGTTGAAATCGTAAGGGCGAATATATTGAGAAGAACAATATCTCATGCAATTGCCTTACTTGATTCATTGCAGAAAGACAAAAGGTTTACTGATAAACAGTGGGATATATATTATTGGAAGGGGTGGGCATATATTTTTAATGATAAATGGGATGATGCAGCACGGGAATTTAGTAAGATAGATTCTAGTAAGACCCTGATGATATTTTGTAAGAATGTAGACCAAGAACAATATTCCGTTTCTTTTGCTAACATAATATCTCATTTTATCCCCGGGGCAGGGCAAATTTATAGCGGTCATTATTTTAGCGGATTTCTTTCTTTGGGATGGAATGTTTTGTGGGGTTATTTAACGATAAACTCTTTTGTAAATAATCGGATATTTGATGGCTTGGTAATAGGCAACCTGTTATGGCTGCGGTTTTATAACGGTAATTTACAGAATGCTGTAAAATATGCTGAAGAGAATAATCTTGGGATAACAAACCGGGCGCTCGACTACCTGCAATCCGGTTATCGGGGTATAAAACCTTAAGTATACCATTTTTCTCTAATTATTAAAATCTTAGGTAAAATATTTGAGAAAAACGGCATAAATTAATAATTTGTGTTATATTCAATTAAGAAATATTTCCTATTTGTATTTTATAAGAAATTCAATAGGGAGTAAAATAAAAACTCTTAACCAATTTAGAAATCAACCATTTCAGGAGGTCTAATGAAGAAAGGAATGATTATCGGTCTTTCTATTGCAGGGGGAGTTTTATTATTTGTAATAATATTAATTATGTGGGTAGTAGGTATATATAACAATTTAGTTACGCTAAATGAAACCGTAAATCAGAGTTGGAGCCAGGTTGAAAACCAATATCAGAGAAGAGCCGATCTTATTCCTAATTTAGTTAGTACTGTTAAAGGCTATGCAAATTTTGAAAAGAGCGTCTTAACTGAGGTGACACAAGCCCGGGCTAGTGTCGGAGGCATCAAAGCGACAAAGGAAATTCTTGACGACCCCGAATCTTTTCAAAAATTTCAAGCGGCACAAGGGCAGCTAAGCGGTGCGCTATCAAGACTGCTTGTTACGGTTGAAAATTATCCAGATCTAAAAGCAAACGAAAATTTTCTTCAACTTCAGGCTCAATTGGAAGGGACAGAAAACAGGATAGCCGTTGAAAGGAGGAGATTTAATGAGACAGTGCAAGGGTATAATACTACCATAAAAAGATTTCCAAATGCTGTGTTTGCAAATATATTCGGATTCAGGGATAAACAATATTTCAAAGCAACTGTGGGTTCGGAGACAACCCCGAAGGTAGATTTTAACTAAATGAAAAAACTGTTTCTTTTTCTATTTTTAATTTCTGTTGGTTTTGCCCAACTGCAATTGCCGGAATTAAAAAGTTATGCTAATGACTTTACCGGTACGCTGGATCAGGAACAATTAAGTGCCCTCAATTACAGTTTAAAAACTTTTGATGATTCAACATCCAATCAGCTAATCTTATTAATCGTTCCCACAATTAACGATTACCCTTTGGAAGAATACGCAAATGAAACTGCTGCCAAAAATAAAATCGGTACAAAAAAGAATGATAACGGTATCCTTTTCTTAATTGTAAAAGATGATAAAAAAATCAGGATTGAAGTTGGTTACGGTTTGGAAGGCGCTTTGCCTGATGCTCTTGCAAGTTCGATTATCAGAAATGTTGTTATACCCAATTTTAAAAGAAATGATTATTACAGTGGTATTTCGGAGGGAATAGATGCGATTATTCTTGCAACAAAGGGAGAATACAAAGCCGAGAATAAAGAACATTCCAGAGACTCGTATTCAGGTATAGTAACCTTTTTTATTATTATATTCTTTTTGATTACTTCATTATTCCGTGGCGGCAGAAGAAGAGGCGGCGGATTTTTCTTCCCTGGTGGATTTGGCGGCGGCGGGTTCAGCAGCGGTGGTTTTGGTAGTGGGGGTGGCTTTTCAGGCGGTGGGGGCGGTTTTGGCGGCGGCGGTGCCAGCGGTGGCTGGTAAATATGTTTTATTATTTTAAAACTATTGACGTTTGGCAATTGTTTTAGTAAAATGAACAGCGGATTTATAAAACATTTTCTTTTTTACGATAAAAACTAAAAAATTTAATTAATTATTTTTTCTTCCCATTTTACGGGAATATCTAACCGGAGATAAAAAGGAGAAAATATAGATGGCAATAATGATCACACAAGAGTGCATCAACTGCGGTGCGTGTGAACCTGAATGTCCGAATACTGCAATTTATGAAGGTGGTGTTAATTGGGAATTAGCTGGCAAGACATACGATTCAGAAAGTTCAGCGCCTTCCGGTGCTACTGGCTTCTTTTCTACGGATTTCTTTTATATTGTTCCTGATAAATGTACTGAATGTAAAGGATTTCACGATGAACCTCAGTGTGCTGCTGTTTGTCCTGTAGATTGCTGCATTCCAGATCCAAACCATGTTGAAGACGAAGCAACTCTTTTAGCAAGAAAAAAATATTTGGATGGTATCGGGAGATAAATTAAAATTTTCAAAGATTTGGAAAATAGGCGTCTTATTATACCTTTTTTATCGAGAATTTACAAAAATTTGAAATATTGCACATTTTTTAAAGGGGCCAATTTAGAGAAATAGATTTTAATTAATTCTCACTATTGGAAAAAAATATTTATCAATTTTGCTCTCCACAGCAGTCACTATCCTCCAATTTTGAAATAACATTGATTTCATTTCCATTCATTTATTGAAAAGTACTTGGCATAGATTTAGAATAAAATGATAACATTAGGGCATGATTATTAAAAACATGAAATTTTAATACTTATTTAGTAACGAAAACAAGGAGAAAAAATGGCACTTAAAATAAATGAAGAATGTATT
>PLNZ01000291.1:0-136 GCA_003142915.1 Ignavibacteriales bacterium
CATCAGAATTGGACTTAAAATTCTTAATTATGAAAATTCTTTTATTTGATTTTCAAGAAAATACTGTTTGATGAACGGAATTAACTCCGGATTCAGTTTTTAGTAAATCCTTTTAATTCTGAAGATGAATATCAAT
>PLNZ01000291.1:185-9186 GCA_003142915.1 Ignavibacteriales bacterium
CATCTAGTATGCAAGTTAATTTTTCAAAACATTTTTATGGTCTAATAATTATTTTGGACACTAATGATATTAATCTTTAATTGTTAAATAATTTAAAAACGCTTGCCTGATATATCCAGGATTGTTATTTTAATGAGCCGTGACATTGGTGTTGGCAAAAGAAAAGTAATAATTGACTCTAATTTTAAGGAGATATATAATATGACGGTAAAATTACCTTTGGCAGTAATGACATTTTTATTCCTGTCGTTTATAATAACAGGGTATTCAAAATCCGAAGTATTAAATCATAGCAAAAGGAATGATACTAATTTGGAAACTGTAAGAGAAAAACTTCTGCTTGACCCGGGATGGAAATTTCACCTTGGCGATGCGTCATCGCCGGAAGGGGATTTCGGATTTGGCTTAGAAAATGTATTTGCTAAAGCCGGCCAAACAAGCGGCCCCGGGGCCCCGGATTTTAATGACAGTACATGGCGAACCGTAGACCTTCCGCATGATTGGGCAGTTGAACTTGATTTTGTAAATTCAGATAACGGCGTTTTAGATAGCCATGGATATAAACCGATTGGAAGGCAGTTCCCTAAAACTTCTATCGGGTGGTACCGCCGTTCTTTGGAAATTCCCAAAACCGATGAAGGTAAAAGGATTACTATCAAATTTGACGGCGTATTCAGAGATTGTATGGTTTGGCTGAATGGCCATTTTCTCGGAAGGAATTTAAGCGGATACAGCGAGTTCGACTTTGATGTATCTGATTATCTTAATTACGGCGGGAAAAATGTTCTTGTGGTAAGAGCAGATGCTACCCTGGCAGAAGGATGGTTTTATGAAGGCGCGGGTATATACAGGCATGTATGGTTAATAAAAACAGCGCCTCTTCACATACCGTTATACGGAACTTATGTTACAACTGATGTTGATAAGAATTCAGCATTCATAAATATCAGTACAAAGATATTTAATAGGGATGAAAAGATAAACGAGTGTAATCTAATATCCGTAATTTTAGATGATAAAGGAAATGAAATCGGAAAAAGTTCAAGTGAAAATTTGAGCTTAAATAACTATGAAGAGAAAACTATAAGTCAGAAAATAAAATTAGAGAATCCGCATCTATGGTCATTGAACGACCCATATTTATACAAGGTGGTTCAGTATATTAAATCCGGTGAAAACGTAATAGATAATACAGAAACTAATATTGGCGTGCGTACAATAAAGTTCGATAAGGATAACGGGTTTTTCCTAAACGGGGAGCGAGTAGAAATAAAGGGTACTTGCAACCATCAGGATCATGCAGGAGTCGGCTCGGCTCTACCGGATGGACTTCAATATTATAGAATTGAAAAATTGAAAGAGATGGGGTGTAATGCTTACAGGACAAGCCACAATCCACCTACACCTGAATTATTAGATGCATGCGATAAGCTCGGCATGCTTGTTATGGATGAAAACCGCTTATTGGGCAGCACCAAAGAATTTGAATCGCAATTCACCAAACTTATTTTGCGCGATAGGAATCATCCATCAGTTATAATATGGTCTATTGGCAATGAAGAATTTACTGTTGAAGGGAATGATGTAGGCAAACGAATTGCGGAATCATTAATCAGGATACAAAAGAAATATGATCCTTCACGTTTAAGCACTTTTGCGGCAGACAACGGAGGAACATTTGAGGGGATAAACAGTATCATTCCCGTTAGGGGATTCAATTATCGTATTAATTCCATAGATCAATACAGGCAGGATCATCCGGATAGAATTTTATGGGGAAGTGAAATGGCAAGTACTCTTGCAACACGCGGAGAATATGCTAAGGATACCGTTAAAGGTTATGTTAGTGACTATGATTTAAATGCACCGCCATGGGGTGAAACGGCAGAGGATTGGTGGAAATTTTTTGACGCAAGAAAATGGCTTGCAGGCGGGTTTGTGTGGACAGGTTTTGACTACCGCGGCGAGCCCACGCCTTATCGTTGGCCATGCATTAATTCGCATTTTGGTATAATGGATGTATGCGGATTTCCAAAGAATAATTTCTATTATTATCAATCCTGGTGGAGTAATAAAGATATACTGCATATTTTCCCTCACTGGAATTGGAAAGGGAAAGAAGGGCAGCCTATTGATATATGGTGCTATAGTAATTGCGACAGTGTAGAGCTATTTTTAAATGGGGAAAGTCTCGGTAAAAAAACGATGGAAAAGGATTTTCACCTAGAATGGAATGCAGCATACCAGCCGGGAACACTTGAAGCAACCGGTTGGAGAAATGGAAAACTTATTACGACTAAAGTTGAAACTACCGACGAACCGGCTTCTATCAAGTTGATAGCTAATAGAATTACTATTAATGCAGACGGGGAAGATGTTTCAATAATTACAGTTACAGCGCTTGATTCACAAGGTAGAGAGGTACCTGTTGCAGGTAATTTTATTCATTTTGAAATTGAAGGGGCAGGGAAAATAATAGGTGTAGGTAACGGCGATCCAAGCAGTCATGAAAAGGATAAATATATTGACGGCGGTTATCAAAGAAAATTATTCAATGGTAAATGCTCCGTAATAATACTATCTGACCGCAAAGCCGGGAGCATTAAATTAAAAGCCAATAGTGAAAATCTTAAACCGGCAGAAGTAATTATAAATACTGTAACTTCTACCCTAATTCCTTTAGCGGGGAAATGATATTATTATAGAATTAGTTTTATAGCCACGACCTTCTGTCGTGGCTATTCAATTATAAGATTTTACTTAATGTGACTAAATAATTCTAAACCAATATTTAAATAACTTTGTAAATTTTATATAATCGTAGATAAAATAAATGGGGTAAAATTAATGGAGGATATACGAAACCATATCGAATTATTATAAAAATAAGATCTCTGCCAAGTTTTAAAAACGTTGTAGACGTTGAATAATTGTTGAATGTTTTTTAATAAGAAGGGAGGTACTTATCTAATTCCCAGGGGGTTACTTCAAGACGGTAGTCATCCCATTCGAGGCGTTTAGCGCTGACGAAACGCTCAAATATATGGGTACCCAAAGCATCACGGACAACTGCATCTTTTTCCATTTCAATAAGAGCTTCGGCTAAAGAGCCGGGAAGGACATTTAACTTGGATACTTTTTGAGTGCCTGATGGAAGATAGACATTTTCTTCGCTTGCTTCTGCTAAAGGCAATTCGCGTTTTATTCCATCAAGCCCTGTAGCCAGCATAACTGCAAATGCAAGATAAGGATTGCAACTGGGATCAGGGCATCTAAGTTCAATTCTTGTAGATTCCTCTGAATGTGCACGAGGAATTCTAATGAGAGCCGAATGATTTATACGTCCCCAACTTAGATAAACAGGCGCTTCATAACCAATTACCAATCGTTTATATGAATTTACCAAAGGTGCAATTATTGCACACATTCCTCTTGCATGTGCTAATTGTCCTGCGATAAAATGTTTAGCTATTTTGGATAACCCATGAGAATCGCCGGGATCTGCAAAAGCATTAGTCCCGTTTGCTTTAAAGCTTAGGCTTTGGTGTATATGCATACCGCTGCCGTCAAGCCCTCGAACAGGTTTAGGCATAAACGTTGCATATAATCCTTTATGTTCCGATAAAATCTTAACAAGGACACGAAATGTTACAATATTATCTGCAGTTTTAAGAGCATTTGAATGGCGGAAATCTATTTCATGCTGTCCGGTAGCGACTTCATGGTGCATGGTTTCTGTTTCAATTCCAAATGAATATAATGCATCGGTTATCTGCCTCCACAAGCTTGTTGCAACCATATCAACAGGCTGATCAAAATAACCTGCACTGTCCTGCGGGCGCGGAGGTATCAGCTTGCCGTCCGGAGATGGTTTTAACAGAAAGAATTCAATTTCCGGTCCGGTATTATAAATAAAACCCATTTTATCAGCTTCTTTTACAACATTGGAAAGTATAATACGCGGATCGCCCAAAAAAGGCTGGCTTTCGGGTGTAAATACATTGCAGATTAACCGGGCGGTAGTTTCATTTCCGGAAAGCCAGGGTAACACAGCAAATGTAGATATATCAGGGATCAGGTACATATCGCTCTCGGCAGTACGTGCAAAGCCTTCTATAGCAGAACCGTCAAACCAAATTCCATGGTTTAGAGTCGATTCTAATTCCGCTGTAGGTATAGTTACATTTTTGACAGCGCCGCCTACATCAGTAAATTGTAAGTCAATAAATTTAACAGCTCGCTCTTTAACAAGAGCCACAAGTTGTTCTTCAGTAAGATTTTGAATATTTATTGTCATTATTTAAAATGTTGAAGAATAAGAGCTAAAATAATAATTGCTATCAATAAAGCAAAAGCTGAACCAACTGCTATAAAAACCGGCGAACGCCAAAACGGTGCTTCAGAACCCGGACCGGCAGCCCGTTCAAGGATAGAAATATCAATTGATTCTAAATCATCCAGTTCGGCAAGAAGTGTGTGCATATCGGAATACCGTTCCTTAGGGTTTCTTTGCAAACAGCGTACAACAAATGCTGCAAGCTGTGGTGAAACTATTCCCTTCAGTTCTTTATCAAGACGGGGGATAGCGCCTTTCAGATGCTGTGCCATAACCGCCATATTATTATCGCCGCTAAAAGGTGTACGTCCGGTTAATAATTCAAACATCATTATACCGAGTGCATAAATATCAGTGCGCTGATCGCCGCGATGTCCTTCAATTTGTTCAGGCGCCATATAATCAGGAGTACCGGCAGCGCTGCTAAAGTTTGCATAAGTAACCCTGTGGGCACCTTTAGTTAAAGCAAGACCGAAATCAATAATAATCGGCTGACCTTCCTGAGTTATTAGAATATTTTCCGGTTTAAGATCGCGGTGAATAATTCCATGATCATGACAGTGCGCTAATCCGTCTGCAATTTTGCGGATAAGGTTGATTGAATCCTCAGGCCGCATTGGTGTAGCTCTGTGAATAAGGTCCCTCATGGATTCACCGTCTATCAACCCGGTAACAAGATAAGGCGTATTATTATAGTTCCCGGAAGCTAAGCCCTGTTGAATTGCCGGATGACTAAGAGTGCGCATAACTTCAAGTTCGCGTTGAAATCGTTCGAATTGTGCGGGATCGCCTATCGACATTCTGTCTGGGATCTTTAGAACAACTTCCTGACCGCTGAGTAAATCGTAAGCGCGATAAATATCGCTCATACCGCCTTTTGCTATATGTTCCCTAATTTGAAAGTGGTCAAATTGGTCGCTAATTTGTAGCATTGATGATTTTGACATAAAGTATCACGCAAGTAATAGAGTTAAGTTATGAATAATAATAAAGATTATGCTGAAAAGCAATATTTTCAACTGCCATATATGGTTAAGAAATTCTTAATTCTACAGTAACTGCCGTACATTTTTTCATTTTGTAAAGCGTTTAAAAATATCCTCCAATGACCATGATTTTTTATTCTTGTTTGTTCCATGAGATAGAAGATTATTGAAATGAAGCACTACAATAGATAAATTATCGTCACTGTCGCGTTCCATGGCAAGTTCAATTATTTGCCTGCATAATTCTTCAGGTTTATTTGATTTTTTTGTAATCTGGGCAAATTCTTTGTCTTCAATAACAGACCATACTCCATCGGTACATAAAATCACTACATCGTCATTTTGTACAGGAACTTTAAAGATATCCGGCTGCACGAAGAGATTTAAACCAAGACACCTGTTTAAGACTGAACGCTGACTATGTGTTCTGATTTTATCCGGAGATAAAAGGCGCATTCTTACCAGGTCGCCAACCTGTGTATGGTCATTAGTAAGGCATTTAGATTTATGGTTACGTACTAAATAAGCACGACTGTCACCTATATGTCCAATATAAAGATCATGTCCAACCAAATTCACAACTAATAGGGTAGTACCCATACGTCCGGCGCCCATTCTTTGTGATGCCTGGAAAACACTTAAATTCGCATTTTGAATACCAACACGAAATTTCTGAATTGGTGAAGCTCCGTTTGCCGAATAAAAAGTTTCAAAAAAGGTTTCAAGCGCCGTAGAGCTTGCTATACCCCCATGCGCAAATCCTCCCATGCCGTCTGCTACGCCAAATAAATATCCAACCGCAGAAATTGATTCATCATCATCAAGATCACAAATCCGAACTGCATCCTGGTTATCTTCGCGTACTTTCCCAATATGAGTAAGACCGTACGTGCTTATTTCCACTAACTCACTCGCCGTCATCGGCATTTCCTGAAAAAAGCAAAGAAAGATTTTTTTTAAAAAATCGCATTGTTTATATACATTTTAATTACAACCCATTTTAAAATTATAAGTAAGCCGGGCAGGCCTGCCTACCGGCAGGTTGCCCGACCTACAATTCTCTCTCCAATCTATTAAATAAATTTTTAATTAATCTTACCTTTGGGCATTTTTTAAAAGTTCCGTAGGCGGAATAATATGCCGTCCGCTTTTTTTACTGTTCCAGATTAAATAAAGTACACTTATAAGACCCCAGCCAAATGTAATATATAGTGCCATTTTGGTTGCGTCCGCCGATACTCCGGGTGTTATTAAACCATAATACACAACAGCTACAAGCAAGCCAATGTTTCCCAGAACACCTATGCTTGGAACAATAGCATGCTTTACGCTATGGAATTCACTGCGCCCTACAAATGTTACAAATGTTAAAGCACAAATAAGTGCATAAAGAGCAAATGTACCGATGTTTGAGGCTAATGTTATACCTGTTAAAGCCGTAACATTAAGTACGCCAATGCTCCCGATAATTGCAGCAACAATAACAAGAATCCATACGGCAACATGAGGAGTTACATGTTTTGAGTGTAACGAACCGATGAGTCCCGGCATCTCTTTATCCTGTGCCATTGCAAAACTAATTCGAACTGCCGTATTCATAGCCGCTAATGTTGTGCCAAGTACGGCAAGGCCTACTGTAACGGCCAAAACCAGCATTAATGCAAATCCATTTCCGCCGAGCATCGAATCTCCTATAAGCCGTGCAAGATCGCCAATCGGGGCTCCGGAAGCTCCTGCTGCCGCAATGCCGGTTAATTTTGATCCGTCGGCACCAATATAAACTAATTTTTCAGAGATGGCATAGTTCGCTGCAAAATATTCAAATAAATAAGCGAACAAGCCCTGGATAACAAGGGATAGAATTATTCCACGCGGAATATCGCGTTTAGGATTAATAGACTCCCCGGCAAGTGAAGTAGAAGATTCAAAACCTACCAAAATTAAAATAGCTATAGTAGATTGAAAGAGCATTGCTCCAAGACTATGGGGCCAAACAACAGAGAAAGCGCTCGGGTGAAGCCAATGCGTTGCATGCAGCGGGTTATTATTTCTAAACAAAATTGCCATAATACTAAATGCGATAAGTGAAACCAATTGTATTATATTAATAACAATCGCAACTGTTGTTGATCCGCTTATCCCTCTTACGGCAATCAATCCAACCAACGCTGCAAAAGCTATTGCAATAAGAATTTGAACGAATATCGGAAGATTTACATTAAATTGACCGAATATATATGTAACTAATATTGCCATCATTGCAACCATTACACCAGTGTATACCCAGTAAAACAGATGTGCAGCCCATCCGGTTAAAAACTTGGCAATACGTGCAAAACGTTTATGTGATGCTTTATCACGGTCAAGAAATGCTTTTTCGGCAAAATAATAAGAACCGCCGGCGCCGGCTTCCGGGTACCTGCGAGCCATTTGGGAAAAAGATAATGCAGTAAGAAAGGCAACAATAAGAGCAGCAACAATGCCTGTCCACATATCCGTATCGCCGCCGTTATTAGATGCCTGAACCTGGTAAGTGATCCATAAGAATGCGCCGGGCGCTATAAGTGCCATAGCATTTACAGTAACACCGGTTAGTCCGAGTGTTTTTTTCATGGTAGGGGTTTGCTCAGCCATACTTTACTCCTTTTATTTAAATAATAACATGAATAAACTTTAATACTAATTAAAATTGCTTAAAATGAATAAACAGACCCAATCAGTATAGTGTTCTGATTATTCTTTGTAAGATTGCCTGCGTTATCTTCAAAAGTGCTTTCGTCGGACCAATCTCTTCTGTATTCAAGGCGTGTAACTAAACTGCCGCCGAACTTGTATTCGTAGGTAAGTGTAATCTCTTTAAGCGCCTGAAGTGTTCCCGTAGTCCATCCGTTCTGATCATAATAATATTCGCCTCTTGCTGCAATTGCCGAAACATCAGTAAGAGTGTATTTGCCTGTTAATGCAGCACCTTTCCAGATCGCAAGACCAACCGGTGTATCGGATTCCTGTCCATAGTCTGCATCAAGAGTTACAAATAGAGCATCTGTTGCCTGAAGATTGAAAATAGAATCAAAAACATACCTCTTGGCATAGGAATTAGCTTCTTCGGCGCCTCCAATAAAGTTCTCAGTAAAATTAAAAATAGAATCAGGAGTCCACATAATTTCTGCTCCTATTGTCTTGCCGCTATTGACGGTAATTACGTCATTCCAACCGTTATAAACATAAAGTGTGGAACTGAACTGCGGGCTGAATGTATATTCTGCACATATACCATTGTGGAAGTACGGGATAGCAAAAGTAAACAGGAAAGACCTGCTGTAATTAATATTACCGAGAGTCTCAATTACTTCGCTGCCCATATGGGTTGACATTTTACCGGCATTTACAGTAAGCCCGCTGCCAATTGGAATAACTGCAGTAAGGTATGCCTGTTCAACATTTTTTAGAGATAATTCCGCCCCCTGACTTGGAGACCCTAAATTTGCATCGCTGTTAACCAGATCCATTGTTTGTCCGTAAGCAAGATCAACGCGGAAACCAACGGGGGCAGCATTTTTTTGGAATGTAAGCCGGGCTTCGTTAATGTTAAAAGAATTTTCCTGAACATCAAAGTTCCTGTATCCATTCATACGGCTTAACGGATTATTAAAGTTATAATTATAGTTAACATCCACCA
>PLNZ01000428.1 GCA_003142915.1 Ignavibacteriales bacterium
CCAACGGTGATATCAGTCTGTTTGATAACGGAGTTTTCCATCCTGTACAGATTTCTAGCGCCGTAGAATATAAGCTTGATGAAGTAAATAAAACTGCAACTTTGATTTACCGTATTTATCATGACAATATATTTACCGTGACTGAAGGTTCCGTTCAGGAGATGACAAACGGCAATAGAGTAATTGGATGGGGACAAAACTGGGACCCGGAAGTTACTGAAGTAACACTACCAAACGATTCTATTGCTTTTGACTTAAGTTATCAAAAATCTCCTGTAGATGTCTATAGAGCATTTAAGTACCAGTGGAAAACTAATTTATTTACTACGAATACCGACTCCATTGACTTCGGAAAAGTCACGGTGGGAAGTTCACTCTTAAAACAATTTACAGTTTATAATCCTCACACTACTGCCGTTACTATTAATGAATTTTACTGCAGCAATCCCTCATTTTCTACAAATATTCCTATCCCTGTAACAATTCTACCTAATGACTCTTTAGTCGTACCGGTAACATTTAAACCGGCACAGGATAGCAGCTTTACGGTTTCGTTTAACGTAAGGAATATAGGCCTGAACAACGGCGCATTGCAAATGATTGCAAGACAGGTAATTCTTTCTGGCACAACAAAAAATATTTCTTCAATTAATAATATAGTACAGCCTAAACAATATCAATTATATCAGAACTACCCAAATCCGTTTAATCCCACTACAGTGATAAGTTTTGCTTTGCCGTTCAGCAGTAATATAAAGATTGAAGTTTATAATATTCTCGGTGAAAGAATAAAAGAATTACTAAACGAACAAAAGAATGCCGGTTACTATGAAATCAACTTTAATACAACCGGGTTAGCAAGCGGAGTTTACCTCTATACAATTGAAGCAAAAAGTACAGACGGCAAAAGTGAATATAGAAACACAAAAAAGATGGTCCTTCTCAAGTAGTCCCATCTTAAATATTGCCATCTTTGTGATGAAGGAATTGTGAACAGGTTAGTTCCTGTAAAAGGCGACAGCATTGCACCTTCTGTATTAGAATATAATCTAATTCATAAATATATGTATAGAAGCTTCAACGACAGTACTGTTGTTATAGATAATGCAACTAAAAATATTTTTAACATTTTTAGAATTCAATTTTCTAAACTGATATTATTTTATAAAAATAATGGTAACAAATCCAAAGCAAAAGAAATTTTTGATTTTATGCAGGAAAAGTTACCGGAATGGAGATTTACCGGAAAGGAAAATGAATTTTTAAATGAGCTGACTAAGTAATATTTTTTATACTTATAAATATTTCAGTATCATAGTAAACCGGAATTAACAACGGGATAAACCGTTTCTAATAATTATGGGTATCCGTCCCTTCGGGAAGAGCAAGTAATTTTATTTCAACCAAAAAGAAGTTTTTTAAAGTAAACCGGTAGTATCTACCCCGAAAGCTTCTACTTAACGGGCAGGTTTAGGTCGGGGTTTGCTAATTACAAAACATATCTGGCTTTTCCTACAGGGATCTTACAAAGGCTTGCCTACCGACAGGCAGGGACTCTTTTGAAAGATAACCAAGCTAAAATTGCATGAAACTTGCGGCTAAACTACACTTATTCAGATTACAACACATGGTTTTTTTAATCCTTTTCCTTATATTAAATCACATACCTTTTGACGAATTTAAAATGTCATTTATATGAAGAAAATAAGAATACTTTCGTGGAATGTTAACGGGATCAGAGCCGTTCATAAAAAAGGCTTCCTTAATTGGTTTGCAGGGACTAATGCGGATATTCTTTGTATACAGGAGACTAAGGCGCATGAAGAGCAGCTTCCGGAAGAGTTGAAATTCATTTCCGGATATAAATCATTTTTTTGTTCCGGGGAGAGAAAAGGCTATAGCGGCGTTGCAGTTTTTACAAGGGAAAACCCCCTCAGCGTAAATAAATGGTTTGAAAACAGAAAGTTTGAAAAGTTTAACAATGAAGGCAGGCTTTTAATTACCGAATATCCCGGCTTCTTTTTGTTTAATATTTATTTCCCAAATGGGAAGGCAAGTCCCGAAAGATTAAAATACAAAATGGATTTTTATGACGCCTTCCTGGACTACGTAAACCGGCTAAAAAAATCAGGCGTAAAAATAATAATTTGTGGGGATTTAAATACGGCGCATAAAGAAATTGATTTAGCCCGCCCAAAACAAAACTCTACTGTCTCAGGTTTTCTTCCCGAAGAAAGGAAATGGATGGACAAATTCATTGCTGACGGTTACATTGATGCTTTCCGGATGTTTAATCAGAAACCTGACAATTATACCTGGTGGGACCAGATTACTCATGCTCGTGAAAGAAACGTCGGCTGGCGTATTGATTATTTTTTCGTGTCCGAAAATGCCCGGGAAAATGTTAAAAATGTATTTATTTTAAGCGATGTGATGGGCTCAGATCATTGTCCGGTAGGAATTGACATACATATTTAATTTTATAACGGTCAGCGTTTTAAGGAATGAAAATATATAATAATTGATTAGCTTAACTTTTTTCTTCCCAATATTTTTGTATTACTCACCCGTTTTTACATCTTCCTGGTACAAAAGCCGTTGACCGTCACTTTATCTAAAATAATTATTTACGTTAAAAAGCCTGAGTTTAAGTTAAAAGGATGTCCCTCTCAATAGCTGAGAGGGACAGAAGTCTGTGTCTTTATTTTAGAGGTAAGCTTGTTTAAGTCTTCAGCTGTCTGACAAATTTTATTCCCGTATCTTTACTCAT
>PLNZ01000251.1 GCA_003142915.1 Ignavibacteriales bacterium
TTCAAATACCAATATTCGCGTAATATAATTCGCGTAATTCGTTCTAATTCGTGAAATTCATAATTCATAATTCATAACTCGTTTCCGGTCTCCGGTCTGCCGTCTCCGGTTTTAATTTGTGAAATTCATAATTCATAATTCATAATTCATAACTCGTTTCCGGTCTCCGGTTTTAATTCGCGCAATAAAGAAGGTGGACTCTTTTTGATAAAATTAAATGCAATACTATTGTATTTGGATCCCAATACAGGAAGCTATTTATTCCAATTCTTAATCGCTGCCGTTACCGGAATTATATTTTTCTTCCATCATATAAAAAATTTGATATTAAAAATTTATAAAAAAGTCACTAAATCCGACAGCAATCCGGATAACCATGCTGAATAGCGGATCTTTCCGGGATCCAAGCGGATTTGTTTTTACAAAGGATAATCAAATTTTCAGAGCCGTTACTTTTTATTATAAAGAAAATTTTGATTTTTTTATCAATTCCGGGCTGTACGGTGAATTGATCTCAAAAGGGCTGCTTATCCCTCACGATGAAGTTGATTTAAAAGATTTCGACTATCCAAATTTATACAAAGTATTAAAACCTGAAAAAGTACAGTTCATTTCATATCCTTATGAATGGTGCTTTAGCCAGCTAAAAGATGCCGCATTAACCACATTAAAGATTCAGGAAACCGCATTAAATTATAACATGTCTTTAAAAGATGCGTCCGCTTATAATATGCAGTTTGTAAATGGAAAGCCTGTTTTTATTGACACGCTTTCATTTGAGATTTACAAAGAAGGCAAACCCTGGGTTGCATATAGCCAGTTCTGCAAACACTTCCTGGCTCCTCTTTCTTTAATAGCTTACAAAAATTTAGAACTTGGTAAATTACTTAAAGAATATATTGATGGTATCCCATTAAATTTGACTTCTTCTTTGCTGCCTTTTTCTAAAAAATCTCACTTCGGATTATTTATGCATATTGTTATGCATGCAAAAGCGCAGAAAAAATTTAAGGCCGCAAATATTAAAGAGAATAATAAAAGAATAAGTAAAAATTCTTCGATAGGATTGAACCGGTCTTTGAAGAGTACAGTTTCATCCATAAAATTAAAGCATACCGGTACAACATGGAATGAATATTACGAAAACGATACCCATTCCGATATTTATTTTGAAGATAAAAAAAGATTAGTTGCCGAATTTTTGGATATTGCAAATCCTTCCGGAGTTTTAGATCTTGGAGCTAATACCGGGTTATTCACAAGATTAGCAGCAAAAAAAAATATTAATGTAATATCAACAGATTTTGATGCAATGTGTGTTGAAAAGAATTACCTGCTTGTAAAAGAGAATCATGAAAAAAATATATTACCTCTTATTTTGGATTTAACAAATCCCAGTCCTGCAATCGGGTGGGCCAACCTGGAAAGGCAGTCGTTTTTTAACCGCGGTCCTTTTGATATGGTTATGGCGTTAGCCTTAATTCACCATCTGGCTATTGCTAACAACATACCTTTGCAAAACATCGCTGAATTTTTTTCAAAGATATGTAATTGGCTGATTATTGAATTTATTCCTAAAGATGATCCAAAAGTTCAAGTCTTATTAAATTCGCGGGAGGATATATTTGTTAATTATACCGAAGAGAAATTTGAAGAAGCTTTTATTAAATACTTTAAAATAGTTAAAAATAAATTACTTATAGGTAACAGAATAGTTTTCTTAATGAAAAATCTAAAATAAGCAATCAATATTATCTAATAACGGAAATTAATGAAGAAACTATTTAAAATATATTTTAACAAATCACTTTTGTTTACATACATATTTGGAATTTATTTTTACTTATATAGTACCTACATAAATTTGGACTTTGCGGGTTATAATTTTTACTTAGTCGGCGCTTTTGTTTTTCTGATTATTTTTGTTGTAAATATTATTTCTGTTTACATCTTTGGCCTCCGAAAAGCCGGGTTCGCGACTCTCACAATTCTGTTACCTAATCTTTTTTTCCGTAATATAGTTTATAATATTTCGCATTATCTGAATTTGTCTAATGCTCCATTCTGTTATTTTATAATTATAGTCTTTTTCCAAATTTGTATTTTATTAATAATTTATAAAACGAAAAATGAGTTAAAAACAAGCACTCGTTATCTCACAGTATTATTCTTATGTCTGTCTTTGTTTCAAATATACAAATTCGCGACTGTCCGGAAAGTGAAGGAAGTAATTTATAACAGTAAAAAGAATAGTCTTGACATGACAATAAATAATGGGGAAAAACTGCCTGATATTTATTTTATAGTTCTGGATGCACATACAAGTGCAAATAGTTTAAAACAATATTGGGATTATGATGAATCAGGATTCATTGATAGCCTGAAAAAACTGGGATTTTTTGTGGCTGATAGCAGTAGGTCTTTAACAAAAGCAACGCGGTCTTCTACGGCATCTACTTTTGAATTATCCCGTGATTCCGTATTTATGAAATTAAGTGAAAATAATTTAATT
>PLNZ01000068.1 GCA_003142915.1 Ignavibacteriales bacterium
CAAAGGAACTCAATAAATCAAAAAGACGGGGGGCCCCGTCCATCGAGCTGACGTTCTCATTATATTTCTCAAAACCTTGATCCGAAAAAATGTTGACATATTCTATCACCAAATGGCAGAATGCGGCTTAATTTACGATATTCAATATTAAGTTGACGTAGGAGGTCATTCTGCCGCCGGATCGGGAACACTTGATATCGGCGAATCCTATATAATGAAAATAGACATCTACTTTAATACACATCGGCCAAAATCGAGGTGGAATGTGGCAATTGAATTTGGCGAGAGAAGAAACGAAACGATAGGCAGTTGGCAGCAGTTTTTCGTGCCGAATTGTTCGGAAAGAATCCAAAAAGGACGGCAGCGGACCATCAAAGAAATGGAAATTTGCCTTGAACGTGCCCGGGCTCACATGAAAGCCCAGGAGAAATACAAAAATGAACCTTGTATAATTCAAAGGGCGCGCATCTTGGAGACCTACCTTAAAGAAAAAAGTATTTATATTCTTGAAGATGAACTAATAGTTGGTAATATAACGAGCAAAATTCGCGGCGGCCCTTTTTTTGATGTCCTAACCCGTTTTATGGACGTAGAGCTTGATGACCCAATAAAGGATTTTTGGGTGCGGCCGCACGAAAAATTCATGATAAATGCAGCTGAGCGGAACGAACTACGCGAGGTTTTAATCCCTTACTTTAAAGGTAAGACATTAGGCGACTATATATTAGAAACAGCACCCGAAGATATTAAAGAGAAAGCTTTTACCATTACTTCGAACTGCCGCGAAATGCCGATAATCGCCGATCTATCATTGGATAAGGACATTGGGCACCAGATGGCCAATTGTGAAAAAGTGTTGTCGAAAGGGCTTATTGGCATCAGGCATGAAGTTGAGGGATATTTAGAGCAACTCGAACAGCCGTATTCTCATTACGAGATGGAGAAAAAGACAAATTTTTACAAATCAGTTCTTATTGTTCTTGATGCCGCAATGGATTACTCTGAACGGTATGCCAATCTGGCACATGAATTGGCAGCTAAAGAAACAAACCTAAAACGCAAATACGAGTTGGAACGAATTGCCGATGTTTGCCATCGAGTCCCTGCGCATCCAGCCCGAGATTGGTGGGAAGCAATCCAATCTGTTTGGATGATTCATTGCATCCTCAATTGCGAGTTTTACAATTACGGTAACTCTTTACACCGCTTCGACCAGTATATGTTTCCGTTCTATAGAACATCCGTAATTGAGCAGAAATCAATGACCCGGGACGAAGCCCTGGAACTTCTTGAATGCTTCTGGATAAAGACTAATGAATGGGCGATTCTGCTGAGTTACGATGTCGCTTCTTTTCAACCTGGGCAAGGTTTAGGTCAGACCATAACAATAGGCGGTCAGACTCGGCACGGCGAAGATGCCTGCAATGAGGTAACGATGCTTTGCCTGGAAACAGAGGAACAAGTTGGACTGCATCAGCCTGAACTTGCCATGCGTATTTGGGAGGGAACACCCTCCAAATACCTGAAGAAAGCTACTGAGGTCATCCGTTTGGGTCGGGGGAAACCCAAATTTATAAGCGATCGGAAAGCAATCCAGATGACGGCAAAAGCTTATCCAGACTTAACGATCGAGGACTGGCGAGAATGTGCGGTGATGGGCTGCACGGAACTTTGTTTACCACATAACACGATGCTGCACAGTTGGGAGGGAGTCTGCAACACCGCCAAGGTGCTGGAACTCGTGCTGCATAATGGTAGGTGCCATTTTTGCGGAAGGCAGATAGGCCCATTAACCGGTGACCCAAGAACTTTTCTGTCAATGGAGTCAGTTCGAAAGGCCTATTTGGCGCAGCTATACTACTGGTTTGAGTACATGGTCAGAGGGATAAAGATTGTAAAGGATAAGCAAGCTGAAGTAATGATGTCCCCGTTTGGCTCTGCTATCATGGAAGGTCCTCTCGAAAAGGGACGCGATCTGTCTCAGGGCGGCGCCTGGTATACTGCCTATGGCCTATATATTGCCGGTTTGGCCGATACTGCAGATTCTTTCAGCATAATTGATAAATTAATTTACCATGAAAAGAAAATTACCTGGGACCAGTTGCTCAATGCAATTGAAACTAACTGGCAGGGCTTTGAGTCTCTCCGGCAACTCTGCATCAACATCGTACCTAAATACGGTAACGATAATGATTTTGCCGATGATTGGGCTGTGTGGGTTATGGACACATTCGCCGACGCAGTAGATTGGGCCAATAGCCGAAAAGATTTGATTCCATCTTCGGGTGGGATATATGTTGCCGCAGGTATTATCGGACAAAGTAATGTCACATTCGGACCATGGGTAGGAGCTCTGCCCAACGGACATATTCATCCCGAGCCCTTGGCGGATTGCATTTCTCCTTCTCAGGGGTTAGACAGGAACGGGCCTACTGCCGTGATTAAATCTGTCAGCAAATTGCCGACTGCTCGTTTTGCAATGGGAGGGGTCTTAAATCTTAGGTTGAATCCCCAGATGTTGGCCACCGAAAGAGATCTGGATAACTTCGTAGGGTTCCTGCGGGCTATCGAAGAGCTTGGGGTTTATCACACTCAATTCAACGTCATTTCATCGGGACTTTTACGCCATGCAATGGATGAACCGGAAAAATACCGGGATTTACTGGTCAGGGTAGCGAGTTATTGCGCCTATTTCGTTGAGCTCACTAAAGAACAACAAGTGGATATCATTAAGCGCACTGAACAACAGGGCTGGTAGATATTGAAAACTTCCGCTGGGCGCAGAACTGGACATGATTTTCTGTAAATTTCGGAGGAGGTTAATGAGAGATGACCGTTGTTGAATCAGTGCTCGGCCCTATAGATTCGTCTAAGCTCGGCTTCACTCTGATGCACGAACATATTATCGGCGCAGCGGCTGGAATCCCTCAGGCATATCCGGAACTCCTGGGGAAAGGATACGCAGATCGTATCGTCGGCGAGTTAAAACAGGTCAAACAAGCCGGGATAAATACAATCGTGGATGCGACAACTTTCGATCTCGGAAGAGATGCATCTTTATTAGCGGAAGTGTCTCGAAGAAGCGAAGTAAATTTGATCGCCACCACAGGTTGGTGGCTGGAGATTCCACATATATTGGGGAATTTCTCGATAGACCAATTTACTGAGCTATTTATTAGAGAAATCCAGGTCGGGATTAATGGGACCACTATTAAAGCTGGAATTCTGAAATCCGCAGCTGATATCGGNNGCATTCTTACCCATTCGGTCAAGTCGGTCGATCGCAATTGGCAATCCTCAAGGAAGAAGGTGTTGACCTTAAATGGGTTAAAGTTGACCATTGCACTGATACCACGGACATAGAATATCTGGGTTGGCTTTTAGAACAGGGCTGTTACCTGGGGATGGACAAATATCCAGGCACGGACGTAGAACCGAACTTCAGTGTCAGTCCCTTAGCGCGCATCAAAACGCTGAAGGCTTTAATAGAAGCTGGTTATAGTAGTAGATTGCTTCTCTCTCATGATGCCTGCCTCGTTTCAACTCTATTGGACACTGCACCCGTCCAAGTTAGAGAGGCAGTAAAACAAAGAAATCCCTATGGATTTCTCTATATCAATCAAGTAGTATTTCCACAACTCAAAGCAATGGGCGTTCAGGTAAAAACATTAATAAGTATGTGCACAGACAACCCTCGCCATTTCTTCGAAGGATCCTCATAATGCAGCAAATGCGTATTTTAAAAAGTAATCAAGAAGAGCAACTCGTTAAATCGTTATTATCCAAATAATTAGGCAAGATGTTGACGATATTCACCTACCCAAGTTATTTAAAAACGTTTGAGAGTCAATCTAACAACATCCGCACTATAAATTAATGAGCAGGCTAAGCCCATTGCTTAATAAGGCTTAGGATAGAGCACCCTTGAAGAAGAGTCGACTGGTTGTTCAAGTTTACTTAGATGTAGCAACATCAATTTACGAATTGTTAACCAAGTGATACAATGGGGATAGTTTTGGGACAAGGGAGATAAAGAAATGGTTGGTCTTTTTGATAATTGCGAAATTCAAATCACTTGTCCGAAATGCGGACATAAGACGGATAAAAGAATCCGATGGCTAAAAAGAAATAGTAAATACACCTGTGTCTGCGGGAATACTGTCAACATCGATACAAAACAATTCAAAATTACAATCGCCGAAATGGACAAAGCCTATTTTGATTTGCAAAACACAATTAAAATTTTACATGAATAATTTGAGATTCTTTGCATTTCTATCGAGTATTTTCTATTCTTCAAGCATTGAGTGGGTATTTCGGAGTAAAACGGTCGGCCTTTAAGAGCAAGTAATACTGCCTTTCGGAGTAAAGCGGGCCACCATTCCGACATTCATAGGAAGTGTAGTCACATAAGAATCAGGAAGAAGTCCTTCTGTCGAACTAAAATCATGACAGAAATCAGAATATTATAAATAGAAAATGAAAAAGGATATTATGCTTCATAGCTTCCTCAATATAAGATATTGGTTGTATTAAAAATATTCACAGTATGGAGTAGAGTTTTAAAGTGAGAATAAGACTAAAAAAACAGCTAAAATACGGATATAACAGCATAATTGAGATGAATGGAAAACACTCGAATGCGTTAATGGATTTTGGCGTATTTAAATTGAGAAAAGGACAAAAGATAGTCGATACAGTCTCCAAAGAAAGGGCTTTTCTGCTTATTTCAGGTGAATTTGAAATAGAATGGGAAGGACAAAAAATTGGGGTGAAGAGGTTTTCCTGCTTTTATGAAGGACCTTGGTGTCTACACGTTCCATCGAATGTACCTGTTAAGATTGAGTGTCTCGACCTTGACTCAGAAATTTCTGTATACAAAACTAACAATGAACAATTGTTCGATTCGAGGCTTTTCGGACCTGAAGATTGTAAGGCAGAGATGCTTGGTGCCGGAACTATGAACGAAATGGCCACTAGGGTCGTCAGGACTATTTTTAATAAAACTAATCGAGAAAAATCAAATCTCCTACTCGGAGAAACAATCAACTTCCCAGGAAAATGGTCAAGTTACCCTCCTCACCATCACGTCNNAACCAGAAATATATTTTTACAAATTCAATCTTAATAATGGTTTTGGGTATTCTGGATTTGGAGATAAAGCATATAAAATAGTTAACAATGATACTCTATTAATTGATTCACCAATTGAACATCCTCAGGTTGCTGCGCCAGGTTATGCAATGTACTACACTTGGGTTATCCGCCATCTTGATAACTTGCCATATTTAAAACCGACATTTATCAGCGAACATTTATGGATGAATGATAAACAGTCAAAATTTTGGCCTGATTTGTAATCCGCTTGCTCAATGTTGAGCCATAAGTTATTAATTGGCATTTAATAAATATTTGGAAATTCAATTCAATTCCATTGCAAGGATTGGCACCTAATCACATAAATTGGGAAATTTGTGTTTTAATGACAAGCTATTGAGAGGCATGGCCATACTCGTCCTGGGATATTGGCAGGCCAAAGGTAACCTTTAATTATAGAAAAATAATTCAAAAGAGAGGCCAATTATGAAATCAGAGGAATTAGAAGCCAAGATGAAGGCAATAGCGGAAACGATCAGGAACTAGACGCGAGAGGACACGGTAAAGAAGACATCGAGGCCATAAAAAAATTAAAAAACTCCTACGGTTATTATCTCGAACACTGGCAAGACGACGAGATAGTGTTGCTTTTTCCCCACGACCCTGCTGTATCCAGTTTTTGGGAACCATCTCACAAGAGCAGAAACAGCAGAAACACAGCAGCGCGTTTACAATTAGATAAAGATGCTCTAAAATAAATTTTAACGTACATGCCAAAATCGTTGGTCAGTCTCCAAGGGTATAATCTTACAAATGGTCTCATAATTAAATGGATGCACTCTTTAGTCTGGATACACAATTTAAATCTTAAGATAAGTATCGAGAGTAAATTGTTAGTTCAGACTATTATAAGACCATTGGTAATTATAAAATAATAAGTAATTATTTTGCGGTGCATTACAATTATTTCGATTTTTAACACAGCAATCTCGATTTTAAAAAGTGAGTCTGGAGTAAAATTATGTACGAATTTAAAAAACTTTTCCAACCCATCAAAATCGGGACGATGGAACTT
>PLNZ01000327.1 GCA_003142915.1 Ignavibacteriales bacterium
CTTGTGCCGGGTCAAAATGCTACGACGTTACAGGTGGCTGCCTCTGTACTATCCGCAGTAATTTGGATGATAAACAATCCAAATAAAGGCCTGCTTGTGCCTGATGATTTACCATATAAAGAAATTCTGGAAGTAGCTATGCCCTATCTTGGACCATGTCCATCTGTAGAAACTGATTGGACCCCTTTAAAAAATAAGTCTGCATTATTTGACAAATGGGGAAAAGCGCTGCCCAAGGAAGAAGATGTTTGGCAGTTCAATAGTTTTTTAGTTGATTAGTTATTTAGAGCTAATTAATTTAAGTTTTCAAATATTAAGAAGGAGGCGACGGAATGGAATTTTAAGCAAAAAAGATGTCTATAATCTTACCTGTCCTGCTTGCGATTAGTTCAGTCATTCTCACCTTTACCTACAAAGCGATAGGCGAAGTATCAAGCTATTTTTATATATTAATAATAATTTTTATGGTGTTACTCACAATTGGCTGGTTAATGTCATTACTTGTTGTTGTGAAGTCATATAACGAAAATAAGTTCAAAAAGCCGATGTAATAATATTAATAGAGCTGCCGATTGCCAGGTTACCAACCACGCCGGAACCCGTTCCTCTTTGCAACTGGATAACATCAGTTTTGGCTAATAAATTAGGGAAATCAATCCAGTATATATCATGATCTTCGGGATCATTCTGTGGTATACCGTTTATAGAAACTGAAATTCTGGTCTGGTCAAAACCTCTTATAGTAAGATGATTATAACCTATCCCGTTTCCATTTTCCGAGTAGAAGTATGTTGAGGGTAATTGCGAAAGATATTGCGGTACATCCTGGACAATATAATTCTGTTGTATCTCGCTTTGAGTAATTTTATTAAAAGCCACCGGAGTAATGCCTTCCTTATCAATACTACCTTCCACCAAAACCGTTTGAGCCGGTATTAATTTAGGTTAAAGTTTAATTAATACTTGCGCATTCAAATCTACTTTTAATAATGATACTCTTGCAGTAGAGTAACCAATAAAACTAACAGTTAAAACATCGTTTTTATTTATATCAATAAATAAAGTGAACTCACCGTTGGAATTTGTTGTACTTCCAATACTATTATTTTGAACAAATACATTTGCATTGGAAAGAGGCTTTAAAGTTTCCGCATCAATAACCTTCCCCATAATAACTGTTTGTTGTGCAAAGATAAAAGAATTAAAAAATAAAAAAAGAATAACTAAGTATTTCATTTCTCTTCCTTTCAAAAAAAACCGTTCATAGAAACGGCTAAAGCTTAATTATTCTTTTAGCCCGTTTCCCTACGCTGGCATTATCCAGATCAGGTCCTAGGGTTTGCTCTCAGTCATACCCGATAAAATCGGGTTCAACACCCCTAACGGCTCAATATTTATGATTATTTTTAATTAATGTCTAAATTTTTCTCCAGTTTTATAATAACTATAATATAAAAAAAATTGAATTTACTCAACTCTCAATTGTTGTCCAACTTTAATTTTGTTGTCTGATAAATTGTTTAACTCCTTCAATCGATTTACAGAAACATTAAGATCCTGAGCTATTGAAAAAAGAGATTCACCTTTAGCAACCCGATAAACTTTCGATTCGCTTTTTGAAGATTTTTCTTTTAAAGTTTTTCCGCTGCTTTTCCCTTTAACTTCTTTAGCCGAAGCATCGGACTTGGATTGAATTACAAGTTTGGAACCTGCCGATAAATCGTTATCGTCAAGGTTATTCCATTTTCTAAGATTGGCAACAGAAACATTATAACGGCTTGCAATACGGCTGATAGTATCACCATGTTTAACTTTATAAACAGAGGATGAACCAGTATTGGCTGAATTGTTATCTGTTATATCATTTAAAGCTACATCGGAATAAATTTTTAATGTTTTTCCGGCATCTATTTTATCGTCCTTTAATCCGTTCCACTTCCTGATGCTGGAAGCCGGAACTTTATAAAGTTCTGCAATCTGACCAATTGCATCGCCCTGTTTAATTTTATAATAATTTACGTTAGCAGAGTATTTCGGAGAATTATCGCCTAAAGAAGCTTCATTATCATTTTCAAATATTTTAAGAGTTTGGCCTGCTTTAATAGTATTACCCTTTATACCATTCCAATGTTTCAAAGTAACTACCGGAACACCGAATTTAGAAGCAAGTTTAGCGATGGATTCACCGAGTTTAACTTTGTATTTATAAATACTTGTTTTTGAATGTACAGTACTCTTTTCGACTGAAGCAATATAATTTTCCGAATTGTCGGAATAAACCTTTAATTTTTTGCCAACTGCAATTTTATTACCTGAAAGATGATTCCATTCTTTTAATGAGTTAACATTAACTCCATAACGTGCGGCAATGTTTTTAAGGTTCTCGCCTTTTTTAACTTTATAAGTAATAAAATCGTTTCTTCTGCTGGAAACAGGCGCCTTAACGGAAGACTTTTCAATTGAAGTCTGGTTATCCAAACTAGCATAGAAGTCTTTTTTATCTGCAGAAACATAAATAGTCAAATCCTGTCCGACAGAAATGCTTTTAGTATATGAGATATTATTCCAGTTTCTGATATCAATTACTCTTGAATTAAAAAGATCGGCTATTCCCAAAAGGCTGTCTTTTTTCTTTACTTTGTAATGAACCGGAACTAATCCTTCGGGAATAATGGCGCTATCGGATACGGTAGAATTATCATCATCAGATTTGCCATTATCTTCTACAGAAGCTAATTCTACGGAAGCAGACATCTTCTTAACACTATCCGGATTTGCGTTTTTATTTAAGGAAGCATACGGGGAGACATATTCGTCAGAATCCGTATTATCGATAACCGTATTGTCAGTCGCCGTGTTGTCGGCAACAGTGTTTTTAGCAAGTGTTGTATCATCCGCTGCTGTCTCGGTATTAGTATTATAAGCGACATTATCTTCGGATATATTTGCAACCGGTATTCTTAACTTAATTCCGTTGTATAATCTTGAACGGACGGAAATATTATTAGCATCCGCAAGATCATATTTGGAAACGCCGTATTTGGCAGCAACTTTAGCAACAGTTTCGCCTTTTCTAACAGTGTGAACTACATAATTCCTAATAGCACTTTGAGGAATATTAACAACATTTGCGGCAAAAGTTTGAAGTGAAGATTGCGGGATTTTAAGCAAGTAACCGTTAGAAAGCCCTGCAGGGGTACTCATCTGAGTAAGTTCAGGGTTTAATTCCTGAATAGCCTCCAGGTCCACTCCGGCGCATTTAGCAAGATAATTTAAATCGATTGGTCCTTTAACGGTATATGTAGAATAATCAAGAGGTTTTTCAAAATTTATATTTTTGAATCCGTATTTTTCAGGATTCATAGCAATCATACTTGCTGCAATGTATTGAGGAATATAGCTCCTTGTTTCCCGTGGAAGATATTCTTTAGCAATCCAGAAATCATTAGAACCGGCTCTTTGAACTGCGCGGGTAATTCTTCCTTCGCCGGCATTATAAGCTGCCAAAACAAGATACCAATCTCCCAAATCATTATAAAGGTCTTTTAAATGACTGGCAGCAGCCATAGTTGATTTTTCAGGGTCTCTTCTTTCATCAAAATAGAAATCCGAACGAAGTCCGTATAACCTGCCGGTAGATTTAATGAACTGCCAAAGCCCAACAGCGCTTGCCCATGACCTGGCAACGGGGTTTATACCGCTTTCAACCATAGTTAAGTATATAAGCTGTTTAGGCAAATGCTGCTGTTCGAAAATCTTTGTCATCATCGGGAAGTACTTGCCGGAACGTTCCAGCCAAAGTTGCATATGATTACGTCCCCTGCCGGTAAAATAATCTATATACTGATCAACATAAGAATTCTCAACCAAAGGAATTTCGGATGAAACAGTAACGGTTCCGGTTTCTTCCCTTTTTTCATCCGTCTTAATTTTTATTTCAGGGACAGATTTCCCCATCCATTCCTCTAAAGCCGCAAAAGAAACGTTCGAAGGCAATTCGGGAAGGCTGTCTACATATTTTTTATAATCATCGATTATCGATTTTTCTAATTCAATGTAGGCTTCGTTTTCTTCAATACCCGGATAATAACTTAGATTATTTATAATCCGCAGTGCAGATTCGTAATTATTTACTGCTTCTACAGTGCTATTTTGTTCCTGTTTTGCAAGCGCTACTACATAGTACTGGCGTGCTTGCTCTAACATTTCGGAAACTATACCAATTTTTTGAACTTGTGTTTGTGCGTCCTTAGAATTTTCATTCTTTGCTATTTCTTTATTTGTTCCGCATGCGTTAAATAGCAGAGCAAATAAAGACATAGCAACAAACGGTAAAATTCGTTTTTGCATGTTTACTCCATGTATTTTTAATTTTCGGTTTTTAATATAAGACCTATATTTTTCTTAATCAAGTAAAAAATTAACTAAAATGAGATAATCTATCAATTTTCAATAAGTTAACAAGTAAAAATCCGTAATAGAGAGATATTTCCATGCTTTTCCGGGAATCTTTATCGACTTTCGTTTTCAACAGTTAAATGCGCTAACCAGTTTAAGCTTTGTTTTCATGAGTACTATCATTTCGTCTATACAGCCTCTTTCTGACTCTATATATGAATTAGCAAACTTTTCTATATTCTCGAACAATTTTTTATTAAGTTCAACTATTTTAAAGGGATATTCTCATAACCGGTCAATAATTTTTCAATTTCACTTTTTAAAGAATGGAAGTAATCCGAATGTATGTTCAAATCATTAGACCTATCGATGTCTATCGTATCCGCAACTTTGCCGGGATGTCTTGTCATAAGGAAAATTTTATCCGAAAGTAAAACAGCATCGCTGATATTCATCGAAGCTATTATAATAGTAACATTTATTTTTTTAGAAAGTTCTGCAATAAGAGTGAAAATCTCTTTTTTCGTTTCACCATGTAAATTTTTTAAAGGTTCATCAAGTAAAATAATTTTTGGATCCGCAACAAGAGCGCGAGCCAAAGAAATCCTGAATCTGAAGCCCAGGCTGTTATCATCCGGGAAATGGGTTTCATAACCTTCGAGCCCTACAAATGGAATAGCTTCACTAACTTTATTATCAATACTTCCCAGTATATTTTCTTTAAAGTTAATTGCAAATTCCACATTTTGTTTAACATTTAGCCAGGGAAATGACGAGGGGTGTTCCGGGATAAAAACAATATCTCCTGCCGGCTTATGATATTGTTTACCTGATAAATGTACTTCACCTTCCGAAGGCTTTTCTATTGCGGAAATAATTTTTAGTAAAGCTGTTAATTCTGAAGCTGAAGCGGCTACTATGGAAATAATTTGTCCTAATCGTTCCGGCTTTTCTATTTTAAGATTTACTTTATCAAGGATCCTCACTTTTGAGCCGGCCAGCCCATGCACTGTTTTGGAAATGTTTTTTACTTCAAGTAGAATTTCCCGGTTCAATCAAGGCTCCAATGATAAAATTTATTCTTAAAATACTTAATTAATTGAGTGCCTAAATAAATAGTAATACCGACAATAATGGATATAGTAAATAAAGCGGAAAGGTCGTTGTAGTCAAGAGCTAAGCGGTAAATTCTGCCCAGCCCGTAACCGCCTTTTATAAATTCAAATGCAATTAAAACAGACCAGATATTAAACTGCAAAACAATTAAATATTTTATAATAGCAGGCTGAATAGATTTCCATATTACTTTCTTAGCAATAACACTTTCACCAACGCCAAGAGATACTGCCGAGCTAATATATTCATGCTTAACTTTTGCAGCTTCTTCATTTACCCTAATTACAAGAGAAAATAATGCAATAAAAAATGCGAACAAATATTCGATATATGCAGAACCGGGAAGCCAATAAATAAGGAATAACCCAAATACTATTGCAGGGATAAAATGAGAGAACCAATGCAGAGATAATAAGAATTCCGAAACAAAATGATTCTTTCTTACTATATACCCACTCAGTAATGAAGTTAAGAAATATGCAAGTAATATTGATAGATAAACTGCTGAAATAGTTACCGTAAAATTAAACAAGAGTTTATAATAATGCCATAAAGCGCTGAATGACAGGAGAACTACGGATGGTTTTGGTAAAATATTATTAGACGGTAATATGAATTCGAAAAGAAGAATCCATAAAACAAAATAAGAAATGATATACTTATAAAGATTTTTAGCCGGAGCTGTTTTTAATCTCATGCGAATTTTTGCCGTAAAGTTAGAGATTGAAAATAGTTTCAAAAACGTGTTTTAATATATCTAAAGGAAAACTTTAAATCAATTAAGTTTACCCACTTTTTACTTTGAGATTAATCATTAACTCATGCTGATCGAATATGATAAAAAAGAT
>PLNZ01000232.1:0-1614 GCA_003142915.1 Ignavibacteriales bacterium
TGGCTGTTTAATAAAAATTTTGGCCTCTTTGAATTACTTGAGTCTTAAGATGACAACTTAGAAATTTCTTCCATTTTTTGTTGATTCATTTCTAAAAGAACTTTTTCATTGTAAGGAAATATCTTTTTTAATTCCTCACTTTCGGATATTTTGGATTCAATTATCTCAAATCCAAGCTTCTTCGCTGCGTTCAGTGATTTGTAATTTGCTTTAAAACAAATACCTTGTACTTTAAAAATATTTTTATTCTCCGGATAAAACCTCTTAATACTTTCAATCATTAATCTTGTATAAACACCTTTTCTTCTGAATTCTTCCTTAACGTAACCATATTCAAATTGAATTGCCCCTGTTTCCCTCTTAAAACTTAATTCTTTTGTAATTTTAAATTTTTGCAGAATGCTGGGAATTTTTTCTTTATCTAAATAATTAAGCAAAATGTTGCTATAGAGAATATAGCTGGAAACACCCACTGCTCCTTCTACCCACGAGCCTAATGCGCCGATAGCCATACCATTTAATTCTGCTATCAGAAAACCCGATAAACTGTATTCCTGACCCTCAATGTTCTCTTCCAAAATATTTCTTAAAATAATTTGATATTCTTGTTCGGAAACGTTAAGTATATTACAAGCGCTGATAACAGAAGTGCTGCTTTTGTCGGCTTCAATTATTGTTTCAATGATGAAATCGATTTCCTTAGGCAATGCCTGTCTAATTACCAAGTTTTTCATTTTTGTCCATTGTTTGTTTAATCAAAGATATACTATTAGAAATAATATCGCCGTCATTAATTTAATTCTTTTATAACTGCAAATCCTGACCCATTTTTGCCAGCTCTTTTCTGTCGATTTTTCCATTTTCGTTTAGCGGGAAATATGGAATGCTGGAAATATGAGAAGGTACCATATATTCAGGTATTTTTACCCTTAAATGATTTTCCACATCTGATATATTGCCATTATAATTTTCAATAAACAAATGAATCTGCATTGTGCCTAAATTATTTGTATATGCAGCAGCTACAACATTATTTGTTTTAAGAAACTCACGGGTAAAATGCTCAATCTCTCCAAGCTCAATACGGAAGCCCTGAATTTTTATCTGGTTATCAATCCTGCCCGCGAACATAAAATCTCCTTCCTCATCCCGGAATGCAAGGTCGCCCGTCTTGTAAAAAATTTCTTCTTTACGGTTGATAGTGGCTTTGAAAAATGTCTTTGCATTCTTTTCATCATCTTTCCAGTAGCCGGGTGTTAACTGCAAACCTGCGAGGCATAGCTCGCCTTTCTCTCCCTGCGCAAGTATTTTCTGATTTTCATCAATAACAACCGCATTCATGTTTGCCATCGGTCTGCCTATACATATCCCGTCGTTAAATGATTTGTTTGAAAAATTTTCTTTTTCCCATCGGTAAGTTAAGCAGAATACTGTGGCTTCAGTAGGGCCGTAGGCATTTATTATTTTAGCATTCGGTGTGCAGTTGCTCCATCTTATTGCAATATCATTAAGAAGTGTTTCCCCGCAGAAAAGCGAATACCGCATTTTCTCTAGTTTTATTTCATCAAAGTAAGGCTTTAAATAAAAAAGTACCGAAGGCACCAGGCATGCAAA
>PLNZ01000232.1:1630-3684 GCA_003142915.1 Ignavibacteriales bacterium
GCATCAACGAATGAACTTAAATTCTTTCTTGTAATCGGAACGCCTTTAGGAACTCCCGTACTGCCTGATGTAAACAGCAGGTAAGCAATTTCGTTTTCATCTATTTCGGGTGGAGTTAGATTTACCGGTACATTCGGCAAATCTGCAACATTTACAACCTTAGCGCCGTTAGTGCGGGCAATTGCTTCAATTGACTCATCGGTCTGTCTGCATATTATGGTTTTAATGCCTGTCTGTTCAAGTATGGAAGCATTGCGGTTTAAAGGATTTTCCGGCTTAATTGGTACATATCCGTATCCGGCAAAAAGGCAGCCGTAAATTGCGGAGTAAGTTTCTATATCAGATGCCTGCCTTGCAATAAGTCCGATTAACTTTTCAGAATCACCGCAATTCGATTCTAAATATGCTCTTATATTAGATACAATTTGAGCAAACTCCGAATAAGTATAATATCTGCCGTTAATGTTAAATGCATTCCTATTGGGGAATTTTAAGTATGAATTTTGAACTTTACCAAGCACTTATTTAATATCTCCTATGATATAAATACCAATACCTTTATTAAAAATTATTCCGAAAATGTTTTAAGTGTCGTTATTTAATTGAAATCACAAAATAAGTTATATAAATATATAACAAAAATTTCTTTTGATACTCACATTTTCGGTATTTAAAAGACTGCCTGCTCTCAATTTTACTAAAATTGTACCAATTAGAATATCAGCTTTTGAAAGCTGTTTACGGGCAGTCGGAAGTACAGTTTGTGTCTCATAAAAAGTCACCAAAATAAAACTTAACTCATATTGAGATTTATTCTTATTCAATCCTTGAACAATTTTTCTTTTCAAATTATCTTTGTAAAGAATAATAAGCAATAGATTTTTCTTTGCGTCTCTGCGAGGAATTCTTTTTCCTATAATGTAAGAATCAATTACGGAAAAATAATATGCGGCATAAACTAAAGTTAAAATATTACCCGTACACACTGGAGTTAAAGCATGTTTTTACTGTTGCCTCAAACTCACGCTCTACCACGCCGGTTGTACTAACGGAAATTGAATATGAAGGCTGTATAGGTTACGGTGAGGCTTCTATGCCCCCATACCTGGGGGAGACGCAAGAATCTGTTATGAAATTTCTTTCCAGCGTAGATCTTTCAGGATATACAAACGTCTTTGATCTTGAATCAATATTAGCAGAAGTAGATGCGATAGCTCCCGGGAACACAGCAGCTAAAGCTTCCATAGATATAGCGCTGCATGACTTAACCGGCAAACTGATGAATCAGCCTTTGTTCAATATACTGGGGCTTAATAAAGATAAAACCCCGTTCACATCAGTTACGATAGGAATAGGCACTCCCGATGTAATAAGAGAAAAAATAAATGAAGCCGGGGAGTTTAAAATATTAAAAGTGAAACTCGGCAGAGATAATGATAAAGAGATAATAGAGACTATCCGTGCAGTTACATGTAAGCCTATTACTGTTGATGTAAATCAGGGCTGGAAGGATAGGGAGCAGGCGCTTGATATGGTGCACTGGTTGAAGGGAAAAAATGTAATATTGATAGAACAGCCATTTTCTAAGGACAGGATTGAAGATACGGCATGGCTTACAAATAGGAGCCCGCTGCCTGTTATTGCCGATGAATCTGTGCAGAGACTTGCTGATGTAATTAAAGCAAAAGGTATTTTCTCCGGAATAAACATTAAGCTTATGAAATGTACAGGTATTAGGGAAGCCTGTAAGATGATAATTCTGGCAAAAGCGCTCGGACTTAAAGTAATGCTTGGCTGCATGACGGAAACATCATGTGCAATATCAGCGGCTTCTCAACTCTCGTCCTTAGCCGATTACACGGACCTTGACGGTGCGCTCTTAATAAATAATGATGTATTTGAAGGGACGAAAATAGTTGATGGGAAAATTATGTTAAGCGACCTTCCGGGAATTGGAGTAGAGAAGATAGACAAACGTAAAACGTGAATTGTTAATTAATTCGACTGTCCCGGCTTTTTCAGAAACTTTTAATTAACCTCCGAGGTTTGGCTTC
>PLNZ01000183.1 GCA_003142915.1 Ignavibacteriales bacterium
GCTTCCTACCCGATTAGAAAAATGATCCCAAATAAACCTATCCTGAGCCTCAGCGAGGTGACATTGTCTGCCTAGCGGCGGACAGGTCCGCCGCTAGGCGGATTGGGGAATAGATTCCCGTACAACCGCCCAAATATCCGATTCCCGCATAAGAATATATTCCTCTATTCCGTCTTTAAAAGGCTGAACTGTCGGCGAAGCCGTATTATAAACTACTTTGTCTCCCGGTTTTACTTTAAGCTGTATCACCTTACCATCTTTCGTAAGCATTCCGTCACCAGCGGCTATTACTTCCGCAAGGAAAGGCTTTTCGCTTGCAGTTTCCGGGATGAATATTCCGCCTTCGGTTTCCTGCCGGTAAAACGGCTGCTTTATTTCTTTGGCTATTATTTTGTCATAGAGCGGTTCAAATTGCATTTAATTTTCCCTTTCTGCTTAATAAGTGATGTTCTTTTCTCCATATTTCATGGTCCCCTGAACTGTGACCTGCCGGTAAATGTCTGACTGTCTTTGTAACGTCCGATAATTTCATATTAAAATTCTTCGATTCGCAATAATTAAAGGCATACTCTACACTTATATCGGATTCGATTCTCTTATCCTTTTTATTGATTTTATGAGAAGCATAATAATATTCATCTTGCTTATTACAGTATATGTTTATTTTTTCGCTCATCATTTAACTTATAACGTGAGGTAATAACTACTGAAGTTACGCAGTTATTACAAATTTTATTAAGTAGCCCCGAGTTTTAACTCGGGGTTTTGTAAAGCCAACTCGAACTTTGGACTTTAGTCCAATAATTGGTAAATATTTTGGTTAAAACCGAATATCATTGCGATCATTTGTCCCCGACTTAAAAGTCGGGGCTATTTGCAACAGCTTGCTCAGGTTCAATTCCCCGAGTTAAATCCTTCCGCCTAGCGGCGGACAGGNNAATATCATTTGCGTAACTTCAGTGCGTTCTTAATCCGCTGTCCTTCCGCCTTCGCTTTCTTTTCTTCAATAGCCGCATGTTTTTCCTGTATTCCAAGCTTTGCCAAAATCATCTGCATTTGGATAGCCATCTGCTGTAATTGCTGCCGCTGTGCCTGCTCTTGCTGTTTTGCGTCTTTATCTCCTTCCGTTTCACCCCAGGCATGGAATATTTCGTCGGCATAAGGGAAATCTCCCGCTTTAACGATAAGAGGTAAGAGGGCATCGGCTTTCTTAGGGTCAACTTCCATAGCTGCATTAAATAGTTCGCTCATTTTTTGATATTCTATTTCCCTCCCCGTCGATGAGTAGGGAGTAGTATCAATCTCAATATCATATTCGCCTATGGTTATATCGTTTACTATTTTGCTGACGATTTTACCGTCAGTATCAAGACAAAACTGTTTTTGATTAACCGTTATATCATACGGCTCTTTGATGCCCGGGTTAACGTCCCCGGTAATACGGAATATTCTTTCCGTTGAACAGCGGTTCTGAATAACAGCCAGCGCAACTTCGCCGACTACCTTTGTCGAATTTTCAATGTTGCTGAAAAGATATGAAAAGCTCTTTTCTTCCTGGTTCCTTTTTATCTGAAAATGTTTAGCGCTCTTTTCCTGTCCTTGCCCGGGAGTTGATTGTCCTCTTATTGTTCCGCCGGTATTGGATAAAGTTTCTATTAACATCGGGGTTTCGGATGTTTCTTTTATCAGGTCTGCCGAAATTGTTTGTCCTTCTTCCGGTTTAACTTTATCAAAATAACCGGACCTGACTCTGCGGTAAGGCGCTATCCTGTTTGTTTCCCAATCCTTTTCTACTCCGATAATTGCGTTTTCATCCATGATCCAGCCGCGGTTAACATATCTTTGCAACAGCTCCAGCTTGGTTGATCTTGCTTTATTATAATCGCTCTGTGGGTCGATTAAATCATCTATAACACTTTGAGACCGGAAAGGCTCTGCGTGGTAATCATAGCAGTAATTAGGCACGTAAGTATAGCCTTTTAACTTGAACGGATAGGGCTGCTCATTTACTTTAATTTGAAATGCGGGTATAACAGTGGTGATAAATTTTTGTGAATCAAGGCTCGTTCGCGGTTCGCCGTCAATACCATATTTTTGTTTCAGCTTATCAATTTTTTCATTATCAAAACCAATGCCTTTATCATCATCATTTTTTGATTCACCGGTAATGTCTATATTCTTTTGCCGGTTCCTGTCCCAAATAATCAGCCGCCGTTCAATTCTCTTTTCATGAAGTTCCAGAACATCAAACTTACCGGTAACCGGGTCAAACCAATTCAGATAAGCGTTATTCATGGATTGGCTTTCCGAGTGTGTATCGCCGTGCATTACAATTTCATAAACTGCCGTGAATAATGCCTTCAGTCTTTTACTAACCCATTTATCACGCTTCTCTGTGTCCTCCATAAAGAAAATTCTTCCCTCGTCGATGATAGCGTTCTGCATTTCTTCATCGTCCAGTGCAAACTTATTAAGTATCTCCTCCATGCTTAACTGATGCTTGTCGTATATGAAAGATGCTTTTTCCCAGGTAGGATCGGCAAAGTTCATTTCAAACATCAACCGGCGCGGATCTACTGCGGTTATATCCAGCTCTCCTTCCGGGTCATACTCATACGTCCAGCCGATATTATAGACGCCGTATTTAGCAATAATCGAATCAAGCAGCACCCTGGTTCTATGCCAGTCAAACCTGGTATTGTGCATGAACCTCAGCATTACCTGAGTAATTATTTCCGCCATTTTTGCATCGCCGCCGCTTGTCGGCTTTGCAATTATCTTTTTCCTATTGCTAAGTTCAATGGCTGTAATAATATTAATAACCGGGCGCAAGAGATTATATGCATTCGCCGGTCTGCCTTCATCCTCAAGTTTTTTCCGCCACCCAGGTTTCCATTGAAGCTGCGAGACAGTCATATTATAATTACGGGTCATTTCGTCATGCAAAGGCTGGAAGACAGATTTCAGGTTATTAAACATCCGCATCATGTCATATATGACGTCGTCATCCCGCAGTTTCCAGGTTCTGTTTTTCATATTAAATTTTTTTTGTTTACCGGGATAAAAAATAAATAATTTGATTGTAGAAAAAATCTGTTTTCTTTGCCAGACACGGATTTCACGGATTAACACGGATAGGAATAACNNTAATCCGTGCAAATCCGTGTAATCCGTGTCTGTTATCATTGAGCCATGAAATCAATTTTATTGGTTTCTTTCTCCAAATTTTTTAGCCACTCGGGTTTATTTTCATACTCTTGTTTAATCGTTTCGCTTATTACCATGTATGCCATCTTTGCCGCATCGTACCAGTGATCGTCGATTGATTTATCATTGCCATGCCCCTGTATATCTTCCGGATCATCTTCATCAACCGGCAGCGTTGGAAATGTCTCGATAAATTTTTCACACCGGTTATAAACCTTTAACTTTGGCTGCTTTGTAATTAAACCGGAATCATTAACTTCATAATAAAGCGCATTTTTAACGGCAATATTACATGCCACCCGGTAATGATAATTATCTACACTGCGCTTGCTGACTTTAATTAAATTTATCCCGGCATTTAGAAATGCCTGCGCAGGAAATTCCTGCTGATTCATATCAAAAGCATCTTTTGCCCACATATTTGTATCGGCAACAATTTGAATTTTTTCCAATCTGCGGACTTTTAGAAAATCCTTTACACGTTTCACCCTTTTATCCCTTGTCTCCCCGGTTGAGTTAAGCTCGTCAACTACCAGTACATGATTATTCCAGTCTTTTAACAGCAAATGAAGAACCATTATACTGCCGTAATCAAGTCCGCCGACTACATTAAATTGCTTAATTTCATTCCAGCTTAAGTAGTATTTTTCTTTGACTATATGTACATCCGGATTCCATGTATCAAAGAATTGCCCCTCCATTACATCCCAATCAGAATCGAGCAGGGCTTTACTGTATTTAGGTCCCATAGCTTTAATTCTCGACATATATCCGGGGTCAGCTTTCATTAAAATCTTATTCTCGGAAAGTCTGCCCTGAATGAAGCGCCGGCTGAGAGCATCTTTAGTTTTTCGCGGCACTTCAATTCCCCTGTAATTTTTATGATCCGAGGGGTCTGCAATAAAATATTTTTCCCCATCCTGCTCAATTTGCGGGCGGAATCTTTTTTTTACCCACCCTAACCCGGCGCCCACAGGGTTTGTTGTTGCCCTTATCCGCGGGAACAGGTTAGGGATTGTACTTCTGCACCGTGAAAACAAATAAATATACTGACTGAAAAGAAATTGAGTAAGCTCATCGAAACCCTCAAATTGGTATTCAAATCCCTGATGGTTTTCCTTATCTTTTTCATTGTTCAAATGACAAAGATAAATTCTTGCTCCCCCAGATTTTTTATAAACCGTTCCGCCCTTTTCATAATAGATAGGAAAAGTAAAACTTGCACCCGGATCGCCTTTTCGCGCGGACAA
>PLNZ01000356.1 GCA_003142915.1 Ignavibacteriales bacterium
CGCCTTTTTCAAACTTAGCGCCGCTGCCGCTGTCGAATGAAGAGTAGCGTTCTTTTCTTAACTCTATGTAATTTGATTCGGTCAAAATTCTTTCCGCAATTATTAATGCCCGTGCAAATACATCCATAGCAGTAATATGCGCAATGAATAAATCTTCAATATCGGTTGAATTACGCCTTACTTTTGCATCAAAGTTTACACCGCCTCTTCCGAATCCGCCTGCCTGGGAAATTACAAGCATTGCTTCCACCGATTCATAAAGATTAACCGGGAACTGGTCTGTATCCCATCCGTTCTGATAATCGCCCCGGTTGGCATCAATACTGCCGAATAAACCTGCATCTACGGCACATTGTATCTCATGCTGGAATGTATGCCCTGCAAGTGTTGCGTGGTTAACTTCAATGTTTAATTTAAAATCTTTATCAAGTCCGTAATGGCGCAAAAAACCGATTATGGTTTCTACATCGTAATCATATTGGTGTTTTGTCGGTTCCATCGGCTTTGGCTCCACAAGGAAAATTCCTTTAAACCCATTCTTACGGGCGTAGTCTCTTGCAAGAGTCAGGAACATAGCCATGTGTTCTTTTTCCCGTTTCATATCCGTATTAAGCAGGGAAAAATAGCCTTCGCGTCCACCCCAGAAAACATAGCCGTCGCCGCCTAATTCTATTGTTGCATCAATAGTGCGCTTAACCTGTGCGGCTGCGTAAGTGATAACATTAAAATCCGGATTTGTAGCGGCGCCGTTCATATATCGGGGGTTACTGAATAAGTTGGATGTTCCCCACAATAATTTTACACCGGATGCTTTTTGCTTTTCCTTTGCGTAATCAATCATTGCCCGGATTCTCTTATCCGATTCTGCAATGCTTTCACCTTCATCAATTAAATCAAAATCATGGAAGCAGTAAAAGGGAATACCCATTTTAGTTATGAATTCAAAAGCTGCATCCATTTTTTCTTTTGCGCGCACAATCGGATCGGAAGAGATATTCCAGGTATAATTCCTTGTCCCCGGCCCAAAAGGATCGCCTCCGGCTCCGCAGAAGCTGTGCCAGTATGCTGCCGCAAAACGGAAAAACTCTTTCATGCTCTTTCCGCCGACAATCTTATTCTCATCATACCATTTATAGGCTAATGGATTGTGGGAATCTTTTCCTTCATATTTGATTTTACCGATTCCCTTAAAGTGTTCTTTATTACCTGCTAAGTATTCCATATTTCAACTCATTTCTTTTAAGTTCTTTAATTTTATTTATTGAATCATTGTATTATTTAATCTTAAGAGCCACAATTCATAGGCTCTTAAATACTTCGCTCTTTCAGCATTCACCGGGTTTATTTCCCCGCTTTTGTTCAGCGATTTAAATGCGTCACTAAATAACTTATAATATCCTGCGCCGTATGCAGCTCCTCTTGCAGCCCCTTGCGAGTTGTCGGTATCATACAATTCAATTGAGGCGCCCGATACATTCGCAAGTGTCTGCGAAAAAACAGGACTCAAAAACATATTTGTTTTTCCGGCTCTGATAATTTTTATTTCCATCCCCATTTCTTTCATAATATCTATGCCGTATTTGAAGGAAAAAGCTATACCTTCCTGCGCGGCCCTGAAAATATGTGAAGCCGTGTGGCGGTTAAAATCTATCCCTATAATCCGGCAGCTTATACTTTTATTCTCCAATATCCGCTCTGCGCCGTTGCCGAAAGGAAGGACGGAAATTCCGCCCGAACCTGCTTCAACCTTGCCGGCGAGAGAATTCATTTCATTATATGACAGCCCGCTGCCGAAGTTTTTTCTTAACCAGGAATTTAAAATCCCGGTACCGTTAATGCATAGTAGAACTCCGAAGCGGTTTTGCTCGTTTGTATTGTTTACATGAACAAACGGATTTACCCTCGATAGCGGATCGAAATTAGGCTTATCAATTACTCCGTAAACTACTCCGGAAGTTCCAGCCGTTGCAGCTATTTCACCCGTGTTCAATACATTTAATGAAAAAGCATTATTGGGCTGATCTCCGGCGCGGTACGAAACCAAAGTACCTTCCTGCATTCCTAATTCACCGGCAGCCTTTTTAGTCAATCTGCCTTGAATAGAAAAAGTAGGTTTTACTTCCGCCAAAAGCTCCTCATCAATATCAAAGTAAGTTAAGATATCTTTTGAAATTGACTTATCTTTAAAATTCCAGAAGATACCTTCGGATAAACCGGAAATAGTAGTGGTAATTTCACCGGTTAATTTCATACCGATGAAATCGCCGGGAAGCATGAACTTATAAATCTTCTTATAATTCTCCGGTTCATTTTCTCTTACCCATCTTAATTTTGATGCGGTGAAGTTACCGGGTGAGTTAAGTAGATTTTGAAGGCAATTTTGACTGCCCATTTTTTCAAATGCTTTATTGCCTATTTCTACAGCACGGCTGTCGCACCAAATAATTGAAGGCCGGATTGTCTTTTGGTGCTTATCTACAATAACCAGCCCGTGCATCTGGTAAGAAATCCCGATACATTTAACATCATTCTTGTTAATCTTAGCGTTGTTGAAAATTTTACTTGTTAAAATTTTGATATTTTCCCACCAGCTTTCCGGGTCCTGCTCAGCCCAGCCAGGATGAGGAGAATGAATTTTCATTTCCTCCTTCGGGTAAAAATCACTTGCTGCAAGCTTACCTGATTCGATATCAATTAAAGAAGCTTTAATAGAAGAACTTCCAACATCATATCCAAGACTTAACACAGAACATTTCCTTTCATAATAGAATTAATGCGCAACTCCAAATGGAGAAAAATATAAGAAAGCGCTTATTATTATAACTACAACAATCAGAGAAAGTATAAGGTCTCTTGTATTCCAGCTTGCGCGGGATTTAGCTTTATCTTCCGCAACTGTAGTGGCGAATGTTAACCCGTTTAACTGTTCGAAGGTTGGTTTTTCAGTATATAAACTTACTGTAACTAAAATAATTATTGAAACTACAAACAAAAGAATGCAGAAGTAAAGGAAGTTAATTGTTGCAAATGTGTATAGGATTCCGCTTAAATCATGTCTTAATAATTCAAGAACAATTCTTAAGCACCCGATAATAAACCCGCCTGTCATAGCAGCCCATGCTCCTTTGCCGTTGATTCTTTTGGAGAATACTCCAAGCAAAAATACTGCGGCTATTGGTGGCGCTAAATATGATTGAACGCTTTGTAAATACTGGTAGAGCGTACCGGAAATTCCCTGCATAATAGGAATCCAGGCAACTCCCAAAATAACCACAACCGCCGTTGCAATACGCCCGACCCTTACAAGCTCCTTTTGTTCTGCATTTGGTTTTATCTTTATATATATATCCATTGTAAAAAGTGTGGAACATGCGTTATATACTGCCGCAAGGGAACTCATTAAAGCGGCAAGCAAACCGCCTGCAATCAAACCCCGGAAACCTACCGGCAGTAATGCTTTAACTAAAGTTGGAAAAGCCTGATCGGTAACAGGAAGATATATTTTACCGGATTTAGCAAGCACATAAGCAATAATTCCGGGAATCATAAAAATAAAAACAGGGAAAAGTTTTAAGTATGCAGCGAAAATTGTTCCGCGCCTTGCCTGAGTTTCATCACGGGCAGCAAGGCATCTTTGAACTATATGCTGATCCGTACACCAGTACCATATACCTACAATTGGAGAAGCAAATAAAATTCCAAGCCAGGGGAAGTTAGGATCATTCAAGGGCAAAAACATATTCAGGTGGGATTTTGGTGTGGCGGCAACTAATCCCTGCCATCCGCCTACGGCATGAAGACCTGTTATTGTTAAAACAATTGCCCCCAGTAAAAGTACTACGGCTTGCAGCGTCTCGGTGTACATAACCGCTCTCAACCCGCCTAAGACTGTATAAATTCCTGTAATAATAATTAAAATTAAAGCACCTGTCCAAAAATCAATACCCAGAAAAGAAGTAATAACAATCGCGCCGGCGTAAACTGTAACGGAAACTTTTGCAATAATGTAGCTAAGCATTTGGATTATTGAAAGCAGCCAGCGCGTTTTTGCATTGTATCTCCTCTCTAAAAATTCAGGCATTGTATACACTGCGCTGCGCATATAAAAGGGAACAAAAACCCATCCTAAAACCAATATTATCCACGAATGAAGTTCATAGTGGCCCATCACAAGTCCGGATTTAGCGGCTGTACCTGCAAGACCCACAATATGTTCGGAACCAATATTGGATGCAAGTATTGATGCGCCGATAATAAACCATCCAACATTTCTGTTTGCCAGGAAATATTCAGAGGCGGAATCTTTTTTCTTTTTCATTGAATAAAGTGATATACCGGCAATAACGAGGAAGTAAAACCCCACTACAATCCAGTCAATCGTTCCAAGAAAAGTCATCTTTTACCCTTTCGAAGTTTGATTAAAAGTTTTGGTGTACAAAATACACTTTTCACCCTTAAAAATGCAAGAATAATTTTATTAATTCAAATATTTTTATACGGTTAATTTACCCTTTCTTTTTCTGCCAATGAAATAAAAATATCTGAAAGAATTGCTTCATTTACTTTATTCTATTGAAATGGATTGAAAATTTAATTATTTCTGTACTCTTAATATTGTATTTTTGGGGTAATAAAGAATAAAATAATAGAAAGATACTAACAATGGCTGCAAGGAAAATAAAGTGGGGCATATTAGGACCGGGTTGGATTGCTCGTAAATTTTGCGCGGGATTAAAAGTTGTCGATGATGCTGAAATATTTGCTGTCGGATCACGTAATATTGATAATGCTAAAAAATTTGCTGGGGAATTTAATGCGAAAAAAGCCTACGGCAGCTATGAAGAACTTGTGAAAGATCCTGATGTTGATGTAATTTATGTTGCAACCCCGCATATTCTGCATTTTGAACATACTTTGCTATGTCTTGATAACGGTAAGCATGTCCTTTGCGAGAAACCTTTCGCCATGAACGGAAAAGAAGTACGCGGGATGATAGCAAAGGCAAAAGAGAAGAACTTATTCCTGATGGAAGCAATGTGGTCTAAGTTCTTGCCTAATGTGATTAAAGCAAAAGGAATTATTGACTCCGGGGAAATTGGAAAAGTGAAACTGCTTACGGCATATTTTTCGGTCAAATCCGATTATCCGCTTGAGCATAGACAGTTTAATAAAGATCTAGGCGGTGGCTCTTTACTTGATATTGGTATTTATAATGTCTTCCTTTCTTTATTCCTTTTAGGAAAACCTGAATCATTTAAAGCCATTGCAGGCATGGGGGTTACCGATGTTGATTTCTCGATCGGTATATTATTCAAATATAAGGATGAAGCTTTATCTGTCCTATTCTCTTCATTTATTGCTGCGAGCGATGTTGTAGCTGAAGTTCATGGCGAGACAGGCAAAATTGTTTTTGAGCATCTTTGGTTCTGCCCGGGGAATATTAAGATTGTACGTCCGAATGGTGAAGTAATACCGGTACCCCTTCAGTTCAAAGGTAACGGTTATAATTATGAAGCTGAAGAAGTTGTAAAATGTATTAAAGAAGGTAAGACACAAAGTGAGATAATGAGTTGGGGCAATAGTCTTGAATTAATTGATATGCTTGACTCCATTCGCAAAGAAGCGGGTATAATCTATCCGAAACATGATTTGTAAAAATCATATCAATTATTTAATCTTTCCGGGGTCGAATTNNGCTCCGTATTTGTATTTCGATACCCCGACCGCTTGCGGCGGGGTATTTCATTTTTACAAGATTATTTTAAAGTTGCATGTATATTCAATTTAATAACTTATGTTACACAGTTATTAAAATTTTATTAAATAAGAGGCGGTACCTAATATGAAATCAATATTGAAACCCTGCTTAATAGTTCTATCCTTGTCGTTTTTTTGCATAAATATTCATAGTCAAACTCAGGAAAAAAACAAAATGATTACAAAAGAAAAATTTGGAGTAACACCTTCGGGTGAAACAATATATTTATACACGCTTGTTAATTCAAGCAGTACAAAAGTGCGCATAACGAATTACGGCGCAATAGTGCAGTCGCTTTTTGTTGCAGACCGCAATAAAAAATTTGCCGATATCGTTTTGGGATTTGATTCTCTTGAGCAATATATAAAACCTAATCCATATTTTGGTGCTATTGTTGGTAGATATTGTAACAGGCTTAATAAAGCTAAATTTACACTCGACGGTATAACCTACCAGCTATCGCCAAACGAAGGGCAAAATCAATTGCACGGCGGTTTCGAAGGCTTTAACAAAAGAATCTGGAAAGCCGAAGAGATTAAAAGCAAGTTGGGACCGGCTTTAAAATTAACCTATCATAGTGCGGATTTGGAAGAAGGTTATCCGGGGAATCTTAAGGTTTCGGTTATCTATACTTTAACAAATGAGAATGAGTTAAGAATTGATTACAAGGCAGTAACAGATAAACCTACTATTCTTAATCTTACAAATCATTCATATTTCAATCTTTCCGGTTCATTTGAAAATAAAATCTTAAATGAGACCTTATGGATTGACGCTGATAAATTTACTCCGGCAAATAATGAATCTATTCCAACGGGTAAATTGGAAGAGGTTGCTAATACGCCTTTGGATTTCAGAAAACCGTTTATTATCGGAGACCGTATTGATAACGATTATGTACAATTAAACTATGCAAAAGGTTATGATCAAAACTGGGTTTTGAATAATTACAATGGTTCCGTACACAAAGCAGCAAGTGTATATGATTCGGCAAGCGGAAGATTCATGGAGATTTTTACCGATCAGCCCGGAATTCAATTCTATACCGGAAACTTTCTTGATGGAACCCTTAAAGGTAAGAATGGTATTCCATGCGGACAAAGAACCGCACTTTGTCTTGAAACTCAGCATTTTCCGGATTCGCCAAACCATGAGAATTTTCCCTCGACTGTTTTAAGGCCTGGCGATGTATATACCCAAACAACTATTTATCGCTTCTCTACAAAATAATCTTTGTAGGCTGATCTAAAAGTGTTAACTTTTATAAAATATTAATACATTACAAATATTTAATATCGCAAAATATAAAATATATGATTTCCCTTGTCTTCACCTCGTTAGAGGTGATATACCCGCCTAGTCGGGCAGGCC
>PLNZ01000438.1 GCA_003142915.1 Ignavibacteriales bacterium
GCATCAACCTTACCTTCAACCTGCTGACGACAGATTTTTCTTAATGCACTATAATCAACATTCAATTCCCAATCAAAAGGTGTTATTAGAGCGGTTCCAACTCCCGAAAACATTATTACTACTCCTTAGCCAAAGGCATATATATGAAAAAATAAAGAATCAGATTTTAAAAGATAAACTCTTTAAAAAGTAAATGCAACAAAAGTGAATTCTTAAATAGTTTACTATATAAAAATGTTTTAAAATAATAATTTACACACATCTTTAAACATTATAAATCCATATAATTGCTTTTAAGTATATAAAAATCTAAATTTCTTGACATAACATATAACATTTGGGCAGCAAAATGGTTACTAATCAAAAATCTAAACCGGCTTTGGCAATTAAGGAAAAGCCTAAACAATCAAAGAGCGCTCCTGTTGCAACTAAATCAAAGAAGATTGCAGAAATATATTTCAAAACGGTATTTGAAAATGCCGGTGTAGGTATAATTTTATTAGACCTAAAAAGGAATATTCTTAATGCCAATATTGCCTTTCAAAGATTTTTAAAATACTCCGACGAAGAATTATCTTCTCTTTCATTAAAAGAGATTTCTCATCCGGACGATTATGAAATTGATGAAAAATTATTGAACGAAGTTTCTGCAGGTAAAAGAACAGAATATACTATTGAAAAAAAATATCTTACTAAGGACGGAGATGTCGTTTATGGTCGTACCACACTTTCTTCGACTTATGATTTAAAACAAAGGGAGAAAAGCATCCTTGCTATAGTAGAAAATATAACCAGGCAGAAACAATTCGAAAGTAAATTAGTATCGGAACGAAACTTCTTAGATGCCCTTTTAGAAAATAGCCCGGATCTAATTTATTTTAAGGACCTTAACAGCCGGTTTCTAAAAGTAAGCACTGCTTTAGGGAAAAAAAACAATATTACAGTTGAGGAATTACTCGGTAAAACCGATTTTGATGTATTCGGCGTTACTCATGCCGGCGATGCATTTAAAGACGAACAGGAAATTATTAGAACCGGGATTCCTCTTATCGGGAAAGAAGAAAGAGAAGATTGGCCTGACGGCAGGAGCGCATGGGTTTCAACATCCAAAATGCCTTTCTATGATAATGAAGGTATATTAATAGGCACTTTCGGTATATCAAGAGATATAACACTCAAAAAAAGAATTGAACAAAGCCAGGAAGCGCTTTTCAAAATATCGGAAACTGCATTCACATCGCCCGATATGCAATCGTTGTTTAAAAAGATACATAATGTTGTCAGTATGTTGATGCCTGCTAAAAATCTTTTTATTGCTTTGTACAATAATAAAGATGATCTCCTTAGCTTTCCTTACTATATTGATCAGCATAATAAGCCGCCTGAAACGTCAAAGCCTAAAAAAGGAATAACAGAATATGTACTGCGAACAGGCAAGGCTTCGCTAATTGATAATAAAAGATTTCAGGAATTAAGTAAAGCCGGTGAAATAGAAGTAATAGGAATTCCGCCAAAGATTTGGCTCGGTGTACCTCTCAAACTCTCAGGCAATATTATTGGCGTAATAGCGGTACAAAATTATGAAGATTCAACCTCTTATAGTGAATCCGAAATGCAGCTATTTACTTTTATTGCTGAACAAATTGCCCAAGCAATAGAACGGAAGAGAAGTTCAGATGAAATTACCCGGTATACCGAAGAACTTAAACAGTTGAATGCAACCAAGGATAGATTTTTCTCAATTATAGCTCACGATCTTAAGAACCCGTTTATCACAATACTTGGTTTTACAGACTTGCTTTATTCCGATTACAATGAACTTTCCGATGATGAAAGATTATCCTTCATCCTTGAAATGAAAAAATCAGCAGAACTATCTTTTAACTTATTGCAAAATCTTTTGCAATGGTCGCGATCTCAAACAGGAAGAATTGAGTTTAATCCCAAAAAACTTGGTTTGCTTAAAATAATAGATGAAAATTTTCTTATTCTAAATAATTCTGCCGAGCAAAAACAAATCCAGCTTTTTAACCAGGTCATTTCAACAATTCAGGTTACCGCAGACGAAGATATGCTCAATACGGTTTTTCGCAACCTTCTGACGAATGCAATTAAATTTAGCAATAAAGGCGGCATTATTTCTGTTAGGGCATCTGCAATAGAGAATTTTGCAGAAATATATGTTTCTGATTGCGGAGTTGGAATGGATCAAAAAGCAATCGATAACCTTTTCCGACTGGAGATCACTCGTTCTACAGCCGGTACTGAAAATGAAACCGGAACAGGTCTGGGATTAATACTTTGCAAGGAGTTTATTGAGAAGAACGGTGGTACAATCCGGGTTGAAAGTGAAGTTGGCAAAGGAAGTAAATTCATTTTTACTCTTCCAATTTAAGGAACTCATGTTACGCAGTTATTAAAATTTTATTAAATAACCACCAGTTTTGACATAAACTACTAAAATTCCGGTTCTATTGGTTTATAGAAAATTTTACCGTATATCTAATTGCAGATGCAAACACACCTATACCATCGCCGTTAAATATTTGAATAGGCTCATGAAAGTTGCCGTCAAACTCCTCTACGGACGGAGCCGTCATAAAATAATCTTTAAAATTTGTATCGCCTGCATAAGCAATTATTGTGTATGAACTATAGAACCAGATATCCTGTGCCTGCAAAGTGAAAGAAAAATCAATACCCGCATAAGAATTTATGTTGTCTAAGATTCCGTCTCTAAATTTATACTCGTTAAAATTGTTAACAACGTCCGAGGAATCAATATTAGACCTAAGCACATTATTGTATATAAAATTACTCGTACTTGCTGTGTCCGGTACTATTGAGAATACATAAAAATCAGTCCCGGGTGAAGCTTTAAAGTTTACTGTAATGGGTGCACCGTCGTAGGTGAACTGTCCGAGATTATTATTGAGAACAGCAAATCCTTTTTGAGGAGTTGTTGTAGTTGAACTAGTTTGAAGATTCTGCCCGTCAATTGACGCGGATACTTCAAGGGTGTATGTTTTATTATAATCAACAGTTATCTGGCTGTTATAATATGTATTTGTTTGCTGATCAAAATTAAGAGGAACTCCATTTATAGTTATAGTTACATTGTTTCCCGATGGAGTAAGGTATAAACTGTTCGCATTTATTGGAACCCCGAGGGCAAAGTTCCTTGTGAGCAGGAAATTTTTTATCGTTTCACCTGGGTATAGATATCCGTCTACCGCTATCTTCGGTTCATAAGCGGCGGCGTTAATATTTACTCCGGACCTGCCACATTCCATAAAAATAATTGAACTTAATACCAGTGCTATTATATTTATTGTTTTCATCAAAAACCTCATTTCAATTTATCAAAACCCAAAGAGAGATAAATGTAATCCATTTTTCCCGAACCGGTTTGGCAATTTAAAATTTAATAGTTACACCAATACTCGGAAGAAAAGGAAGCATGTCCACCGTATTAACATTTTGTACTATTGCTTTGTTTACAATATTATCCGTATAACTTATAAACCAGACGTTCTTCCTGTCGCCTATATTAAATATCTGTAAATAAGGAGAGAGTGACCAGGTTGCGTAATCCTTTTCCCAAGTTATGCTAACATCCATTCTGATGTAATCAGGCAGCCGGTATGTGTCGATGGCGCCAGGATATAATTTATATCCGGGAACACCCTGGTTGCCTATATTATAGTCATTCCAATCAGGTAGTGCATTTACGAAATAAACCGATGCCGGGACAGTCATGGGCTGCCCGGTAGTATAAATAAAGTTCAAGCCGAGTATCCAGTTTGAAGATGATTTTGTTTCGCTCCCGTTCCAGTTGCCT
>PLNZ01000221.1 GCA_003142915.1 Ignavibacteriales bacterium
CCTTATCGGGATCAATAATTACAGAATCAATCAAACTTGTAGAGTTATATCGAAAAGTCCATTCACCTGAACGCTGCCATATCTCAACAGGCAGATTTATTCTGCCGGTTTTATTGTTTTTCTCTTTTATTTCTATTGTAATGGGCATAACCATTTTCCCAAGGTTTTCTATTGTAATAAGAGTTCCTTTTGCAGGGTCATTATCAATATATTTGACATTTTTTACAGCCTGATCGAGTGTCCAGTTTTCAAAGAACCATTCTTTCCAGAACCAATTGAGGTTCTCGCCTGCTGCATCATTGATGGTCCTGAAAAAGTCATTTGGCGAAGGATGTCTATATGCCCACATATTGATATAAGTACGGAAAGCATAATCAAAACGAGCGCTGTCCAATATATAATTCCTTAACATATAAAGCCCAAGTGAAGGTTTATAATATGCATTCAATCCAAAGTTTTGCATAATAAAATTGTCGGGATATGTCATTATTGTCTGAGGATTTTTTTTCGATAAAAAAGCTACCATCTCTCTGGCATCGTTGCCTCGGGGTTTAAATTCGCTGTTGTTAAAATAAATTGTTGAATATATGTTGATAAAAGTATTCAGCCCTTCATCCATCCACGCATATTCCCGTTCATTGGAACCGACAATCATTGGGAACCAAGTATGCCCGAATTCATGTGTCGTCACTTCCCACAGTTCATTCTTTTTTGCTTTGCAATCACAAAAGACAATGCCGGGATATTCCATTCCGCCGACAACTCCTGCTACATTTACGGCAACCGGATACGGGTATTCATACCACAGCTTTGAATTAATTTCAATAGTTGCTTTTACATATTCGGTAGCCCTTCCCCATGTAGTATCCGTAAAAGATTCATCCGGGTATACAGACATAGCCAAACATGGTCTACTGCCGGGGAGATTTATTCTTGCCGCATCCCAGATAAAAGAATTAGAACATGCCCAGGATACATCTCTTGAATTTTCCATTTTAAAATGCCATGTCAAATTTTCTTTTCCTGCCGGCCGCATTTGTTGATTTTTAAGTTCATTGGCTTTAATAATAAATACTCTTTTATCACTTTTTGACGCTTCATCTAACCTTTTAATTTCGTCTTGCGTTAATACTTCTTCCGGATTTTGTAATATACCCGAGCCGACAACAATCTGATCGCGGGGAACGGTTAAGTAATAATCAAAGCTTCCGTAATCCAAATAAAATTCTCCCATTCCTAAATAAGGAAGGGTATTCCAGCCGATAATATCATCATAAACTTCCATCCGTGGATACCACTGTGCAAGTTCATATATAATTCCTTTTTCCGTTTGCATGTAGCCCATCCTGTCCAAACCAAGTTCCGGGATTGTAAAGCTATATTCAATTTCAATTTCTACCTTATCCCCATGCGCTTTTAGTAAGTGAGGAAGTATTATTTGCATTCGTGTATCATTAACAATATACTGAACGGAGGATGCATCTGAATTCTGAATTAGCTTTACGGATTTGATAATATATCCCTGCGTATAATTTTGTTTCCCATATCTGCACCCGTTAACAGGAGAAGTTAAAGAACCACGGGAATCTTTTTTATAAATATTCTGGTCAAGCTGAAGCCATAAATAATTTAATTCGTCGGGGCTGTTATTTGTATAAGTTACTGTAACCATACCTGTGATTTCTTTTTGTGCAGTATCTAATGAAGCTTTAATTACATAATCTGCCTGGTTAGTCCAATAATTTGGACCGGGAGCGCCATTCCCACTTCTGTAAATATTTCCCGGTGAATTTAAAAAATTAATGTCAAATGTTTCACCGGGAATGTAATTGCAATTTTCCTGTGCGTAAGAAAGCTTAATTAAAGTAGATATAAATACTATGGTTACTAAGTAATAACTATTGATATAATTCAAGTTTAATTCACCCAACCAATCAAAATTAATTATTTCCTGGTGTCCATACATTATTTGAAGAATCAATATCCGGCAGTACCCGATCGGGATCTATTATAACGGAATCAATTATTCCTGTTGAATTATACTTAAATGACCATTCACCGGAACGTTCCCAAATTTCAACAGGCAAATTTACTCTGCCGGTATGACCGTTTTTTTCTTTTATCTCTATAGTTACAGGCATTACCATTTGGTTTTTATTCTCAATTGTAATCAGTGCTCCTTTTGAGGAATCATTATCGACATATTTTACATCTTTAACTGCCTGATCGAGTTTCCAGTCTTTAACAAACCATTCTTTCCAGAACCAATTTAAATTTTCGCCGGCTGCATCATTAATTGTCCGGAAAAAATCAATTGGTGAAGGATGTTTATATGACCATCTTTTAATGTATGTTCTAAATGCGTAATCAAACCTGTCATGCCCTAATACATTTTCGCGGAGCATTACAAGTCCGAGAGCAGTTTTGTAATATTCAAGCTGGTGAACATACGGACCGGGAATTGCATCTGCGTAGGTCATAATAGGCAGCGAGTGCGGACTAACAAGAAATTCTACTATTTCCCTTGCAGGATTACCGCCATTTGGCGCATATTCATGATCCCTTTTAGGAGCGTATTCGCCGTTGTTGAATTCATCTGTTGAATAAATGTTTATAAATGTATTAAATCCTTCATCCATCCAGGTATTTTCCCGTTCATTAGAACCGACAATCATGGGGAACCAGTTATGTCCTATTTCATGTGTTGTTACCATCCACATATCTTTTCTTTTTGCGCGGTAGCTGCAGAATATTATACCCGGGTATTCCATTCCGCCAACAGGCCCGCATACATTCACAGCAACAGGGTATGGGTATTCATACCAGTTTTTTGAGTATATCTCAATGCTTCTTTTCAAATACTCTGTTGAACGGCTCCAAGCGCTATCGCCGCTGTATTCAATAGGATAAACAGACATTGCCAATGCCTTCCTGCCTTCGGGTAAATTTACTTTTGCAGCATCCCAGATGAAAGCCGCAGAGGCAGCCCAGGAAACATCCCGTGTATTCTTCATTTTAAAATGCCATGTTTGTCTCTGCTTGCTTATGATATTTTTTATTTCATTGGAATCTTTTATTATTACCGTCTTATCACTTTGCCGGGCTGCATCCAGTCTTTTTAATACTTTACTGTTTAATACTTCCTTTGAGTTTACAAGTTCCCCTGAACCAACTACAATCATATTTAAAGGGACATTAATGTTATAATCGAAGTCTCCGTACTCAAGATAAAATTCTCCGGCGCCGAGAAATGGGAGTGAATTCCAGCCTTTAATATCATCATAGACCTCCATACGCGGGTACCATTGCGCAAGTTCGTAAACTATGCCGTTTTTAGTATCCATATAGCCGCACCTTGCATAACCCTGCGGCGGAATTTTAAAAGAATAATCAATCTTAATTATAAGTTTTCCGGTTTTAGCTTTCAAATCTTTAGGAAGTCTTATTTGCAAACGCGTATCGGAAATAAGATAAACCGCATTATAGTTTACTTCTTCTAATTCAATAGATATTGATTTTATATTGAACCCTCCTCTGAAGTTTCTATCGGGCGACTGTGGAGGAGAAGTTAAAGCGCTTTTTGAGTTATCTTTTAGACTATTCTGCTCAAGCTGAAGCCATACAAATGAAAGATTATCAGGACTGTTATTCGTGTATGTTATTTCTTCTTTGCCTTCAATTGAATTATCAATCTCGTTTAACCTGGCATCTATTTTATAATCAGCGTGGTTTTGCCAGTAACCGGGTCCCGGCTGACCGCTGCCGCTTCTGTATAATGTACCGGGCTGATTATCAAACAACAGATCAAAGACTTTTTGCGGGTCATAGAAATTATTTTCTTGTGGGAAAGAAATTATAGAAGACGATAATAAAAAAAATAGTAAGTAGATATATTTATTCATGTGCATTCTAATTTTATTTTTGTTACTAAAATCTAACTACGAGATTATTAAATTTTGCATTAAAATCAAAATATTTTGTGCAAATAACGATTACATTTTTCACATTCATTTGAAATTATAGCTTAATCTGAAAATATAAACAGTGAAAACATAAAAAATAATTTAAAAGACTGATACCATCTTTTCTTTAGTTTAGTTAAATTTATACAGCCAACAAATCGCGCTGAGTGACATGAATTTTTCCGGAGAAACAACAGCGGATGTTCTGATCGAAAAGATTAATATTAAATATTCAATTCATTAAGGAGCAATATTTATGGATGTGGTATTGTTGTCAAGAATACAATTTGCTATGACAGTCGGATTCCATTTTATATTCCCGCCGATTTCTATCGGGCTCTCCTGGCTTTTGGTTCTTGTTGAGGCCTTTGCATGGAAAAGAAAAGATGAAATTTACGAAAAGATTGGGAAGTTCTTCAGTAAGATACTGGCGCTTTCCTTTGCTGTTGGTGTTGCTACCGGCATTACAATGGAATTCCAATTCGGTACCAACTGGGCTGAATATTCCAAATTTGTAGGCGATATATTTGGCGCTCCATTGGCGGCAGAGGGGGTATTTGCATTTTTCCTTGAATCGGGGTTTCTCGGCTTGTATTTGTTCGGGAGAAACAGGGTTTCAAAAGGTACACATTGGTTTTCAATTTTAATGGTCGCAGTAGGAGCGACTATATCCGCTTTCTGGATTATCGTTGCAGGGTCTTGGATGCAGACGCCGGCCGGCTATATTTTAAGAAACGGAAGGGCGGAACTTACCGATTTTTGGGCTGCCGTATTTAATCCTTCAACAATGGTAAGATTTTTTCATACAGTTGACGCCGCTTTAATTACCGGAGCATTTATGATGGCGGGAGTGTCGGCATATCTTATAATAAAAACCAAGCACGATGTACTGGCAAAAAAATCAATGAAGCTTGCGGTAATTTTCGGTTTGATAGTTTCACTGCTGGAATTATTTCCTTTCGGGCATGAGAGCGGGAGGGAAGTAGCACGGCTTCAGCCGGAAAAATTTGCCGCTATACAGGGACTTTATACCACTCAGGCGGGCGCTCCTTTGGCTGTATTCGCTTTTCCTGTTATGCCTCCACCGCAGTTAAAAGCAAAAATTGAAATTCCGAGTTTGCTTAGCTTTATGGCATTTGGCGATGCGCACGCCAAAATCAGGGGTATAAATGAATTTCCCCGTGAAAATATTCCACCTTTGTTTTTAACATTTGTATCTTACCATAACATGGTACTTCTTGGTATTTTGTTTATCCTTTTGACAGGACTGGCTGTAATTCAGCTTTACCGGAAAAAATTGTGGGAAAGCAAGAAACTCCTTAAGCTTTTTATATGGGCGATACCATTCCCTGTATTTGCATGCGAGCTTGGGTGGATTTCCGCCGAAGTAGGCAGGCAGCCGTGGATTGTTTATAATGTTATGAGAACGGCAGATGCCGTTTCAACTTCCGTTGTTCCCGGCGATATAATATTTTCAATAATAATGTTCGGCTTGATTTACCTGCTTTTGGGTATTCTTTTTGTTTACCTGCTGGTAAAAGAAATTAAGCATGGTCCCGAACCTATACTTCTAACAGGTGGAACCGATACTGAAAAGGAGGTGTTGTCATAATGGATTTGAACACAACATGGTTTTTATTAGTCGGGGTTTTAATTATCGGTTATGCAATACTTGACGGTTTTGACCTCGGCGTAGGCATTATTCATCTTTTTACAAGAAATGAAGATGAAAAAAGAATTGCAATGAACTCAATAGGTCCTGTTTGGGACGGCAACGAAGTATGGCTGTTAACAGGCGGCGGAGCATTATTTGCAGCTTTTCCTATCGTATATGCAACGATATTCAGCGCATTTTATATTGCATTTATGCTTCTGCTTGCAGCATTAATCTTTCGCGCTGTTGCATTTGAATTCCGCGGTAAGGTTGAATCGGCAAGTTGGAGGAAGCTGTGGGATTACGCTTTCGGTATCGGCAGTTTGCTGCCTGCAATACTGTTCGGCGTTGCTATAGGAAATATAATCAGGGGTTTGCCTATAAACGGTAACGGCTACTATATAGGGACGTTTATTGATCTGCTGAACCCCTTCTCAATCCTAATCGGCTTATTGAGCCTTACAATGTTTATCATGCACGGTTCAATTTATCTGGCAATGAAGATTGAGGGAGAGTTCAGGCGCCGTGTCGTTGGCTGGACAAATACAACATGGGTGATATTTGTTCTGTTATACGTTCTATCGACTTTTATTTCCCTTTTTGAAGCTCCATTTTTGTTTGAAGGAATACTAAGAAATCCAATATTTTGGGTATTATTTATACTTTTGCTTATTTCGGTTTTATACCAGCCTATTGCAGTAAAAGCAAAAAGATTTTTCCAGGCATTTCTTGCATCTTCTATAACAATTGCGACTATGATAGGGCTGGTTGCAGTAAGTCTGTTTCCCAGGCTCGTACCTTCCAACATCAGCCTGGATTTCAGTCTGACGATATATAACGCATCCTCTTCTCAAAACACGTTAACCGCAATGCTTGTAATAGCATTAATCGGTATGCCGATAGTAATTGCGTATACAATATTTATTTACAGAGTGTTTAAGGGGAAAACTGTTATTTCGAAGGAGAGTTACTAGAAAATCGTAGGTCGAACAGTTTTGTTCGACTGATAGTTTGGTGTTTATAAGTGAGGCTCACTTCATAAGTGAGCCTTTGTTATATTATAATGTCTTCCGGTTAAAATGTAGGCTTTCAGCACTTCGCGGAGTTTTATAAACAACAGAGCGAATGTTATGCGGTATGATTTAAGATATAGTACCATTTATCTTCCTGCCCGTTGGGGTGCCGTATTGTCTGAAGTGTTCTAATTATAATCTCTTCAACCCACCTCCTTTAGGGACAAGCCTGTACCCCTCCCACATAATGGCAAGCCAAGATGGGAATTATTTGTACTTCTTGGGAATTAATGGTTACGCCAAAGAAGTTTTCCCCTCCTTAATAAGCCTGTCCGTCTGATAGGCGGAGAGGGATGGGCTTTTGGCATAGCCATGGATTCCCAGGCCCGGGGTGGTCGCGACCTGTCATTACAATATAAAACTTAATTATTTTTTG
>PLNZ01000087.1 GCA_003142915.1 Ignavibacteriales bacterium
ACAATTGTTACAACAAAACAAATCAGCCATGCCCACCAAGCGCGCCAGAAATTTGCAGCCATATCACTTGCAGGACTAGAAAGAGTAATCAGGCTTAAACTTATCCAGCTAAATTTTACTGCTAAATACATTACGATTGACGAGACCATCCCGGTAATCAATCCCCAAAAGGCGCCGGAAGGAGTAATCCAGACTACAAACATACCAAGCAGCATGGTAGCAAACAGAGGAGCATTGACCCATGAGAAAATCGCCTGCATATAATCCATAATGCTNNGTTCCTGCCTGACCCGCCATAAATCCTGCAAGCAAAGCCGTAACGCCTAAACCGACTAAACCTTCCGGGTAATAGCGAGCAATTAGTAATGGAAAAGCCGAGTCATAGTTTAAATGCCCGTTATCGGTCAGCAAATGAAAACCGCTTTTAGGATCATTTGCAAGAACAAGCGCTATAAGACCGGCAAGGATAACAATAAACGGTATAGCCATTTTAAAAAAGGAAGCAAGTATGGGAGCCATTCTTGCCGAACGAAGGTCTTTTGCAGAGAATGCTCTTTGAACAACAAGAAAATCAGTTGTCCAATATCCGAATGAAAGGACAAAACCTAATCCAAGAGCAATTCCGCCCCATGTTACCATCATTCCGTTTTGTGACGGACTGCCTGAAGTTGACCATAAGGTATTAAATGATGCGGGAATTCTTGCCATAATTTGGCGCATTCCACCAAGTTCAATTAAGCCTAAAACAGAAACAAGAAATAATCCGAACCATATGAGAAAGAATTGAATAATCTCGGTAAATATTGCAGACATTAAGCCGCTTAGAGTAACATATACGGCAACCGTAAGCGCAGACGCCCACATGCTTACATGCCAAGACCATCCAAAGAAAGTATGAAGCACCAATGCCATAGCATAAAGGTTTATGCCAGAAACAAGCAGTGTCATAAAAGCAAAAGCAATTCCATTTAATACCCTAGTTTTTTCATCAAAGCGAAGTTTTAAGTAACCGGGAACTGACTTTATCCTGCCGGAATAATAAAACGGCATCATATAAATTCCGAGGAAAAGCATTGCGGGAATAGCGCCAATCCAGTAGAAGTGGGCAACAAACATTCCATATTTAAAAGTATTACCTGTCATGCCCAGGATTTCCAATGCGCCAAGATTAGCAGAAAGAAATGCAAGCCCTGCGACCCAGGAACTGTTTTTTCTTCCTGCGAGGAAAAAATCATTTTCGTTCTTAGTAAATTTCTTTAGATAAAAGCCGATTCCGATTACAAACCCGAAATAGATTGCTATAATTAACCAATCTACGAACGACAGACCGATAGCACTCATACTTTTATTCCTTAATATAATTGTTTGGGATTATGGAAAAATTTAATTTTTTTCTTACTCATGTCACGCAAAATTTTATAATCGAACAGCCACAACTTAAATCCGCCTAGCGGCGGACAGGTCTACTTACCGGCAGGCAGGGATGGTGGTTATAAATCCATCACTAAAATATTTAAACGTAAATATATATAAAAGTATTGAAAAAAATCTCACTTCCAAGTGAGTTGATAATTTGATTAAATTGCAGGGTTATTTAAAAATATCTCAGCAAAAATATTTTATTTGCTTCAACGTTGCCGCCTGCATTTTCAATATTTATTTATTGGCTGTAATTTTATAATGAACCATGGATAGTTCTCTAAGCACTTTTGCGCTAAATTCAGGGATAATATCCCGTTGTGGTTCAGCCAGCATCTCATATCCGACCATAAATTTTTTCACACTTGCTGATCTTAAAAGCGGCGGGAAAAAGTGCATATGGAAGTGCCATTCTTTATGATCTTTCCCATCTGTCGGCGCCTGGTGCATCCCTGCCGAGTATGGGAATGATATCTGGAATAAATTATCATATTTTGTTGTTATAATCTTTATAGCATTAGCAAAATCTTTGATTTCCGGTTTATTAAATTGAAGAAGGTTAGCAGCTCTTCGCTTAGAAATAATTAAAGTTTCATAGGGCCAAACTGCCCAGAAGGGTACCACAATAACAAAAGAACCATTTTCATATACAATTCTCTCATTAAGCTTTATTTCCAGCTTTAGATAATCTGAAAGCAGGCTATGTTTATTTAGTTTGTAATATTTTTTAAACTGCTGTAATTCTTTCTTCGGTACAACCGGAATGCTTTTCTGCGCCCAAATTTGCCCGTGAGGATGAGGATTGCTGTTTCCCATTATCGAACCTTTATTCTCGAATATTTGCACATGGTTTATATCCTGCCTCGATCCTAAACTTTTATATTCATCACACAATGCAAGTATTACTATTTCAATATCACTTTCATTCATTTCGGCTAATGTCAAATCATGTCTTGGAGAAAAATTTACTACCTTGCAAATACCTGTTTCATTTTCGGCAATCAGTAAATCGTTTTTATTCAACTTCAAGCCCAGAACATTTTCTTTAAGAGCAGCAAAATCATTTGTAAAAACAAAGGTACTATCATACTGAGGGTTAATTTCACCGTTGGCACGTATATTACCGGGACACAAATAGCAATCCGGGTCATATTGACTGCGGGAATTGACATCTGATTTGGAGACCTCGCCCAGCCATGGTCGCTGCGTCCGGTGAGGAGAAACCAGAACCCATTCACCCGTTAAAATATTTTTCCTGCGGTGCGTGTTATTGTTGAAATCAGGCTTTTTCATTTTCATTAACATCAATAATATTTGTTCCGTTGCTGATTTTGGTTACATAAATTTTTGCTTCAATATTAAACCTCTTATTATATTCAGCAGCAATCATTTTGTTTACGGATTCGATTGAGTCATTCTCAATCAGGTTAATTGTACAGCCGCCAAATCCTCCTCCCATCATTCTCGATCCGAACACATGAGGATTATCTTTAGTTAAATCCACAAGGAAATCGAGCTCCTTACAGCTTACTTCATAATTTTTGCTTAAACCTTCATGGGTTTTATACATTAATGAACCAAATGCCGCCAAGTCATGGTTTTCCAAAGCGGTACATGCTTTTAATACTCTCTCGTTTTCCCGGATGACATATTCACATCTTTTATAAATTATTTTGTTCAGCTTGGCTTTATTTTCATTAAGCAAATCAATAGAAACATCACGAAGATTTTGAAAATGATGAAAATCTTTTTGGATTACTTTTAGTCCCTCATCACATTCTTTTCTTCGCTGGTTGTACTCTGAAAAAGCAAGAGAGTGAGAGACGCAAGTATCGAAAAGGACGATAGAAATATTCTCAAAATTAAAAGGAAAGTAATTATATTCTAATGAACGGCAGTCTAATCTCAATACATTTCCGCTTTTACCAAATAAACTAATAAACTGGTCCATAATTCCGCATTCAACACCCACGAATTTATTTTCAGCTTTCTGTGCCATTTTAACGAGTTTAAGTTTATCAATACCAAAATTAAATATATAATTAAGAGCAAAAGCCAACCCTGCTTCAAGCGCCGCAGACGAAGACAAGCCTGCTCCCATAGGGATATTTCCTCCAAAGACACAATTAAATCCTTTAAGGGAGTAACCGGAAACATTTAACTGCTCAACAACGCCCATTAAATAATTCGGCCAGCCTTTTTTAGATTTCTTAAGATTATTTATTCCAAATTTATATTCTTCATTAATATCCAATGCAAATACTACGCAGTCATCATCGTTTCTTGGAGTAATTGCAAAATAAATGGCTTTATCGATTGCAGCCGGCAGTACAAAGCCCATATTATAATCAGTGTGTTCGCCTATTAAATTTACCCTTCCCGGAGAGCGGATAATTAAAGGAGTTTCATTAAATAGCTCTTTAAATTTTAACTCAATAATTTTAGCTAATCTCATAATTTACCTTAGAGATTGTTTTTTAGTTTTTAAAAACAGAAACCTGCCGAATAATACCATATAAAAATCCAAATATTAAAATAATAAATCCGGAATAACAAAAACGGCCAAATAAATAACAGAATAACACCCGGAGTGTTTAATAAACGGCAAATATAATTCCTAACTTATCTTAACTCTTAATATTTTATTATAAAGCAATCATGCTATGCAAACGATTGCGGTAACGATTGAAATATATAAATAATTGTTTTTTTTCCCAAGTAAAAAAATAATTTTAGAAAATTTTTATTAATAAGTCATGTTACGCAAAATAAATGGATTTATAGAAGTATTTGATGAATAAATAAA
>PLNZ01000001.1 GCA_003142915.1 Ignavibacteriales bacterium
TATTTGACCATTGAACCTATTGTCTTTGGTAAAGGAATTAATTTATTTGAATCGCGCAAATTTCTTGAACAAAAATTTAAGTTAGACTCAATAAAAAAACTTAACAGGCAAGGAAGTCTATTGTTGCATTATAAAAAATAAAAAGAGAGCAGGGCCGAACGGTCCTGCTCCTTAAGTGTGGGGATGAGGCTCCCGCAGACCGGCGCTTAACGCACGCAGCGGATTGTTCAACGCCCTTCAATCCAAGGGCAAGCTGTTACAACCTCGCTAAAAACCTTCTGGACTTCATTCCACGAAGGACTATCGGGTTCGCAGAATCTGCCTTCCGTCATTTGCAGCTTGCGCCACGATTTGAGAACCAGGTCGAATTGGGCGCAGGGAGTGCTTCTGGTCTGCTGGTCACCATCGAAGCATTCATAGACCACTTCAACAATGAACGAGACGACCTCGTCACGGGCAATCTGCAAATGCCCGTGACGCAATTGATACAATGCCCCTGCTTCCAAAAGCCCTTGAGCGTTCAAAAGCATGTTGAGCGTTTTACTCCAACACGCCATAAGATGGCTCGTAAGATCCACCACCGCTCTATTAACAGTAGTCTCGTCGATTCTACCAAACCAGGAATCTATAATTACTGGTCCGCCATCACACCATTTATTCATTCAACCTCCTCGAAATTAGAGCCTCAGGCTCTTCCAAAAAAACTAGAGGTAATTTCCTTGGAAGAGAGGACGAGAGTGCAAATCTCGTCCATAAATGCAGCCGATTGGTTTACAAACCAGGTTTGTCCAGCAATCTAAATACGTGCCGGTTGTGAGAATGTCGCTCGGGTTCTACAGCCTTATACAAACCGCCATATACCCGATTTTTCTTGCCTGCTGCTTCCCACTTTGCAACAATCCTGTTCACTTCGTCCTCGGTAAAAGGGCCTCTGTGAATAGTTTTCCGGCAATGTTGCTGATTCAAATAGACAATCATTCGCAAAAAGATAAATATCCCCCTTGAACTTTGTAAGTGCGTATTCAAGCCCCGCCGGGTGTTTTTTGTTTTAACCGTAAATATTAACATAATTTAATTATATTGTCAATAATTTACCACAAAAATATATCATAAATAGCCCTATTTTATATAATAAAATTAGTATCAATATATTTTGTGGAAGGCTATTGACACAATTGGATAAATCGGCTATAATTAAATCAATATGATAAATATTGAATCGCCAATATATAAAGGGTTAATCAACCTGGGCTTTAGCCAAAAAGAGGCCAGTGTATATTTAGCTTTACTGGAATTGGGCAAGCGCACGGTTACGCCAGTTGCAAGAATGGCCAACATAAACCGCACCACGGTTTATGATATTTTGGATTCTTTGGCCGCCAAAGGCCTGGTTAGCGTTTCCGGCAAGGAACCGCTGCAGGAATACGTAGCAGAATCGCCGGAAAAAATCTTAAGCATGGTGGAAACGCAAATCAAAAAAGATCAAGCTAATTTACAGCAAGCCCAAAATTTAATCCCCCAATTAAAATCCCTACACAATGTTACTGACCGACCAAAAGTTATGTTTTACGAAGGCAAACAGGGGATGGAGCAAGTTTACGGAGATACGCTAACTTCGCATGAAACTATTTTGGCTTATGCCAATGTTAATGAAATGCATGCGGCCATGCCGGATTATTTTCCCAAGTATTATCAACGCCGCACAAAAAAGGGCATCCATATCCGCGCCATAATCCCCTCCAATAAAGCCGGCATTGAACGAGTTAATAAAGACAAGGAGGAAGCGCGCGAGTCCGCCCTGGTTCCGGAAAATAAAGTTTATTTTTCTCCGGAAATAAATATTTATGATAATAAAATAATGATAGCGTCGTGGNNAGCTATGAAAACTATTTATGAACTAGCCTGGGCGGAAGCAAAACGATTGGAAAAAAATCTTCCAAAGGTCTAGACAACTGCCCCAAAATCTGCTATACTATATATAGAAAAGTTAGTTCTTCATTAGAAGAAACCAAAATAAAAAACAAATCAATAGTTTTTAACAACTTTGCCGCGAGGGAACGTCTAATATTGCCTTAATTTATTAGGCAATGGGCAACAAGGTTATTCTTGTCGCTTATAAAAACTTCTTTTGACTTTTCCGAAAGACCCCTTATTTACCTTATAGCCCGACGGCTTGGTAAATATATAAGGGGTTTTTCTTTTGAGTAAAGGATAGGGATTACGCCTGCCTGCCGGTAGGCAGGGATTTTTTACGGATATACTGATACTGCAGTAATCCGTATATCCGTACCCGATTAGTAATCCCTATCCTCACCCCCAAGCCCTACCATGTATGCCGATTTTATGCTAATCTACTAAATGCAATATTAAATAATAAGCTAAAATTATGGATCAGGACGATATTAAAACTTTATACGACGATAAATATAAAAAAATTCTGGGGCTGAGCTACGAGGAGTGGACTGAGCAGGGACCCCAGAGCGAGGCCGAAGCCTATGCCAGGTTGCAGGAAATTGATGACGAACTAAAGGACAGCTATGACGAATGGTACGAGGCGGAAGGGGATCGCAAAAATGAACTGGAAGAGTACCGTGATAAATTAAAGGCTGAATACGATTTTTTGGAAGCCGCTTTCGGTTTGGA